>JBIOWS010000335.1:0-2100 GCA_044868745.1 Candidatus Polarisedimenticolia bacterium | reverse complement strand
CCTCCGCGTCTCCGTGACCGACCGCTGCAACCTGCGCTGCCTCTACTGCATGCCCGCCGGGAACATCGAATGGTTCGAGAGGAGCCGCATCCTGAGGTTCGAGGAGATCCATCGCCTCGCCGGCGTCCTGGCGTTACTCGGCGTGCGGGAGATCAGGTTGACCGGCGGGGAGCCTCTCCTCCGCAAGGAGGTTCACATCCTGGCCCGGATGCTCGCGAGGACCGACGGGGTCGAGGAACTGGCGGTCACCACCAACGGACTCCTGCTCGCGGAGCTGGCCGCCCCGCTGGTCGAGGCGGGGGTCCAGCGCTTCAACGTCCACCTCGATTCGCTCGAAGCCGGCACGTTTACGACCCTCGGCCGCCGTGACGCCCTCGATCGGGTTCTCGCGGGCCTCGCCGAGCTGGAACGCCTCGGGGCCACACCGATCAAAATCAACGTCGTTCTGGTGCGCGGCGTCAACGACCACGAGATCCCCGCCTTCGCCGATCTGGCGATTCAGCGCCCCTACCAGGTACGCTTCATCGAGCTGATGCCGCTCGGGGGCGGAGAGGAGTTCGAGAGAGATCGTCTGGTCCCCGGGAGCGAGGCGCGGCGCCGCGTCGAAGCGATCCACCGCCTGATCCCGATCGGCAGGGAACGGCCGTCCTCGCCAGCCACGGTGTTCCGGATCGCCGGGGGCGCCGGGGACATCGGCTTCATCAATCCGGTGACGGAGCCGTTCTGCTCCGCTTGCGATCGCATCCGGCTGACCGCGGACGGCAAGATCCGCACCTGCCTGTTCTCGCGCTCCGAGACGGACCTGGCCGCGCTCCTCAGATCGGGCGGATCGGACGCGCAGATCGCCGCGGCGCTCATTTCAGCCGTGGCCTCCAAGGAGGCCGGCGGCTGCCTGGATCTGCACCGGTTCTACGAGGACCGCCTGCCCCGGAAAATGTGGCAGATCGGAGGGTGAGGCCGGTTTCGCCGCCGCCAGGCCCCCGCTGCGTTGTGCTATCGTGGCGATTTCCGGAGGACAAGGTGTCGGCGGGGATCGGCATCGCGACGGGCTTCCTCACCAGCGCCGCCGCGGGGATTCTGTGGGCGCTCCTGTTCGCGCCCTTCAAGGACCTGGGCCGGTTCTTCTTCGCCCTCAACGCCGGGTTGGCCTTCGGCCTGCTCTGCCTCGCCACTCCCTACAGGATGAGGGAAACGGGAGACCCTTCCGGCGGCCCCATCGAGGGAGCGTTCGTATCCACTTCCGCGGCCGTCCTGGCGATTGCGGTTCTGATCGTCTACCTCGCGGCGCTGTACATTCGCGGCCCGAGCGAGAGGAAAGGGCTTCTCGCCCTGGCCGCGACCGTGTCCCTCATCGCGACCGCCGCAGAGGGATGGCGGACGGTGGGCGGCGCGAAGGCGCGCTGGCTCTTCGCGGTCAATGGGCTCGCCGCCGCCGCCCTCCTGGGGTTCGTGATCGTAGCGATGATCCTGGGGCACTGGTATCTGGTGAAGTGGCGCCTCCCGGTCGCACACCTGGTGCGTTTTTCGCTGATGATGGCCGTGGCGGTGGGCGCCAGGGCGGCCCTCCTGGTGACCGGAATGCTGGTCGCCGGAGCGAAATCCCCTCTTGGGATTGCGGGGTTCCTCGAGGCCGTGGCCGTGGACAGGGCGTTCTTCTTCTGGCAAAGGGTCTTCTTCGGCCTCCTCGGTCCTGCCGTCTTCGCCTACATGGTGCATGAAACGGCGCGCATCCGATCGACGCAGTCCGCCACCGGCCTCCTGTACATCGCTGTCATCTTCGTGGTGATTGGCGAACTCCTGGCGCGTTACCTGGCGGTGAGTGGCGGCGGTCCGATGTGAGGGACAGGTCCGGGATGACACGCACAGTCTCGGGAGGTCTGACCGTTTCCTTCGTGTGCGACCGGTGCAATCGGGCGGTCCATCGTGTCCTGGACGACACGACCGAGACCGTGGACTGTCCCCGGTGCGGGCACGGCCACCCGATGCGGACAGATCCCGACGCCCTCGAATCGCGCCTTCTCCGACGCTGTTGGCGGTGCGGCCTCGAGCGTCTGTATGTGCAGAAAGACTTCAGCAGAAAGCTGGGTCTGGGGGTCTTCC
>JBIOWS010000334.1:0-4757 GCA_044868745.1 Candidatus Polarisedimenticolia bacterium | reverse complement strand
GCAGGGCACGATACTCAATCATCTGCTCCGGAGGGATCGGATCCTCGAGGATGCCGGCGTAGGCCGGTTCGAGCGCCAGGACCTCCCGCACCATCCTGTCCACGACGATCCGCTGCTCCAGCGGAGTGTCCTGTTCCTGACAGATGCGGTGGTAGCGCAACACCGTCAGGCCGCTCACCGTGTGATACAGGTAGGCGAAGGTGGCCACCGGAAGGACGTAGCGCGCGACTTCCTGCGCCTTCTTCTGGACGTCCCTGTCGTACTTCTTCGCGTAGTGCCTCCGCGCGGGGTACCTGGCGTAATAGGCGGCGGCGGCCGGGGGGACGAGCAGGCGGCAGAGATCTTCGTAAGCCTCCTGCTGCCTGGCGACCGTGCCGTTGTAGACCTCGAGCGCCTGGCCCTGCATCGGCGGGACCGCGTAGCTCCCCGGCTTGACCGCGACGTACCGTTGGCTCACCTGCTCGGAGTTGTAGAAGGGATGGCTGTGCAGGAACGACCAGAGGAAATGCCGGCTGACGTTGTTCAGCGCGAACTGGAAGTGGGCGTGCTGCAGCGTGGTGTGGTGGCCCGCCTGGTAGAGATCGCGCGCCAGGGCGTCCCGGCGCCGGCGGCGCTCCGCCTGGGTGTCGGGCGGCGCCTTCGGGTCGAGCACCTGATCGTCGCGCACGATCCCGCTGCCGGAGTAACAGGTTCTCGCCGTCGCCACCACGTTGTCGAACGGGCGGACGAAGGCGTTCGTGATCGTCACCTCCGGGGCGGGGGAGAGGAAGCGATCGTCGAGCCGGTCCGCCGCGTGGGTCGCGCTGGCGGGCTTGAGTGGCGAGGTGGGCATCAAACGGGAATTATACCGAGCGCGCGCCCCGCGGATCAACGCTGCGGTCCGGCGGCCGGAGCGCGCAGTGTATGATGCGCGTGCCCGCGCGGTCCCAGGCAAATTGACCGTCGGGACGGAGGGTTGCTATAATCCGCCGCACTTCCCGGAAGCCCGCCGTACCCCGTCCCCATCGACACGCTCGTCGATCCGGGTCGACGGCCGGATCAACGGCGCGGCAGGACGCGCGCGGAGGGAGGACCCAGGTGGCCGAGTCGCGTGAGAGCTTCGATGTCACCATCATCGGCAGCGGTCCGGGAGGATATGTCGCGGCGATCCGCGCGGCCCAGCTTGGGCTGAAAACGGCTCTGGTGGAGAGATCGCAGGCCCTGGGGGGCACGTGCCTGCACGTCGGCTGCATCCCGACCAAGGCGCTCCTCCACAGCGCGGATGTCCTCGACATGGCCCGTGAGGCGGGACGCTTCGGGGTGAGGACGGGCGAGGTGACGCTCGACCTCTCGGGGGCGCACAAGCACAAGTCCGAGGTCGTGCGGCGCCAGGCGAAGGGGATCGAGTATCTGATGAAGAAGAACAAGATCGCCGTCCTCCACGGACACGGCCGGTTGAAGGGCCCCGGCAGAGTCGAGATCGCCGCCAGGGACGGCCAGGCGCAGGCGATCTCCACCAGGAACGTCATCCTGGCGGCCGGCTCGGTGCCCAAGATGCTGCCGGGCCTGAAGGTCGACGGCGCGCGTGTGATCACGAGCAACGAGGCGCTCACGCTCGAGTTTGTCCCCAAGACCCTGATGATCCTGGGAGCGGGGGCGGTGGGGGTGGAGTTCGCCTCCATCTACTCGCGTTTCGGGAGCTCGGTGACGATTTTGGAGATGCTGCCTCGTGTGTTGCCCCTCGAGGACGAGGACGTCTCCGCCGAGCTCCACAAGGCGTTTCGCAAACGCGGCATCGACGTGCGGGTCGGAACGAGGGTCGAGGGGGTGAAAGTGCTGGACAAGGGCGTCGAAGTCGAGGTGCAGAGCGAGAAGGGGGGGCGGGAGACGCTCAAGGCCGACGTGCTTCTGGTGGCCGTCGGCCGGCGCCCGCTGACGGAGGAGATCGGCCTCCAGGGGACGAAGATCGAGCTCGATCGTAGCTTCGTCAAGGTGGACGGGCGGATGCGCACCGGCGACCCGACGGTCTATGCCATCGGCGATCTGCTGGCGACTCCAGCCCTGGCGCATGTCGCCTCGCACGAGGGGATCATAGCGGCCGAGGCGATCGCCGGACGGAACCCCGGGCCGATGAACTACGACCAGGTGCCCAGCTGCACCTATTCGGAGCCGGAGGTGGCCAGCATCGGCCTCACGGAGCTCACGGCGAGGGCGCGCGGACACAAGGTCCGCACCGGGCGCTTCCCCTTCTCCGCCAGCGGCAAGGCCGGCATTCTCGGGACTCAGGAAGGCTTTATCAAGCTGGTGGGCGACGAGCGCTATGACGAACTCCTCGGCATCCACATCGTGGGTGCGAAGGCGACGGAGCTCATCGGCGAGGGCGGGCTGGCGCTCCGGCTCGAGTCCACCGTCGAGGACCTCTTCCACGCCATCCACGCCCACCCGACCCTGTCGGAGGCGATGGGCGAGGCGGCGCTCAACCTGCATGCACGGGGCATCAACCTTTGAGCGGGAGTCACGATGAGCGCCGTTCTCAAACGAAGTAGGAAGCCGAGGTCCGAGCCCGCATCTCAGGCGGAGGTCCCGCCAGGGCTGTGGCCGCCGCCCCTCAAACCGACGCGCGAGACGGAACTGTCGCGCGCCAAGCTCCTGGAGATTCACCGCTTCCTGCGTCTCAACCGCGTGCTGGAGGAGAAGCTCAGGGCGTTGTATCGCCAGGGTCAGATCGTCGGCGGTCTCTACCGCAGCCTGGGGCAGGAGGCGATCTCCGTCGGGAGCGCGTACGCTCTCGCCGCCGACGATCTGCTGGCGCCGATGATCCGAAACATCGGATCGCTCCTGGTCCGCGGAGTCCCTCTCCTGACCCTGTTCCTGCAGTACCTGGGGCGCCGCGACGGACCGACGCGCGGGAAAGACGGCACCCTCCACTTCGATGACCCGAAGAGAGGGATCGTCGGACCGATCAGCATCCTCGGGACTCTGATCCCGGTGATGACCGGGGCCGTTCTGGGTGCGCGGATGCGCGGGCAGGACCGCATCGGCCTGACCTACATCGGGGACGGCGGGACCTCGACGGGGGATTTCCACGAGGGGCTGAACCTGGCCGCGGTGCTGCGACTGCCGCTCGTCCTGGTGGTCGAGAACAACGGCTATGCCTACTCGACTCCGACGGAGCGTCAGTTCGCCGTGCAGAGCCTGGCGGAGCGTGGGCCGGCGTACGGCGTGGCCGCGGAGACGGTGGACGGGACCGATGTCCTGGCAGTCTACGACGCGACCCGGCGGGCGGTCGAGAGAGGCAGGCGCGGCGACGGGCCGACCCTCCTCGAATGCCGCGCCATGAGAATGACGGGACACGCCGAGCACGACGACATGCACTACGTCCCGAAGGCTCTCCTGGAGGCGTGGCGGAAGCGGGACCCGATCGACCGCTTCGAGGGGTATCTCATCGAGAAGGGCCACGCCTCGGCGGAGGATCTCCGCGGGGTCGCGGATTCGCTCGAGCCGATCATCGAGGAGGCGGCCCGCGATGCGCTCGCGAGACCCTACCCTTCGCCCGACGACACGCTTCGAAACGTCTACCACGAGCCGGGGCAGGGAGTTCCTCATGGCGCTCACGACATACCTTGAGGCGATCCGCCAGGGCATCTGGGAGGAGATGGAGGCCGACGATCGGGTCTTCGTCCTCGGCGAGGATGTCGGCATCTACGGCGGCGCCTTCAAGGTGACCGAAGGGATGCTGGAGCGGTTCGGCGAGATGCGGGTGATCGATACGCCGATCTCCGAGTCGGCCATCGTGGGAGCGGCCATCGGTGCGTCCCTCATGGGCATGCGCCCGATTGCCGAGATGCAGTTTATCGATTTCATCTCCTGCGCCTTCGATCAGATCACCAACTTTGCGGCCAAGAACCGCTACCGATGGGGGGCCGGCGTCCCGATCGTCATCCGTGGCCCGAGCGGCGGCGGCGTACACGGCGGCCCGTTCCACTCGCAGAACCCGGAGATGTACTTCGTGCACACGCCGGGCCTCAAGGTGGTGGCGCCGTCGAGCGCCCACGACGCCAAGGGACTCATCAAGGCGGCCATCCGGGACGAGGATCCGGTCATCTACCTCGAGCACAAATACCTTTACCGGAGAGTCAAGGAGGAGCTTCCGAAGGAGGACTACGTGGTTCCGATCGGCCGGGCCGCCGTGCGGCGCGAGGGGAGTGACCTCACCATCCTCACCTACGGAGCGATGGTCTACCCTTCCCTGGAGGCGGCGGACGACCTGTCGCGTGCGAAGGGATTCGAGACCGAAGTGATCGACCTGCGCTCGCTCCTTCCTCTCGACAAGGACGCGATCCTGGACTCGACCCGCAAGACCGGCAAGGTACTGGTCGTGCACGAGGACACCCGGACCGGCGGAATCGCCGGGGAGATCGCCGCGATCATCAACGAAGAGGTCTTCGAATACCTGGACGGGCCCGTGCTCCGCGTGACGGCGCCGGACACGCCGGTGCCGTTCAGCCCTCCGCTGGAGGAGTTTTTTCTTCCGAACAAGGAAAAGATCCTGGATGCGGCCCGGCGCCTCGCCAGCTACTAGAAGAGCCGCGGGCATGCAGCCGACTCAGAAGGCGCGCGGCTGATGCCCGCTCAAGGAGACTCCATGCGCGTGGACGTGATCATGCCTCAAATGGGGGAGAGCATCGCCGAAGGGACCCTCACGCGCTGGCTGAAGAAGCTGGGCGACAAGGTGGCGCGCGACGAGCCGATCTTCGAGATCTCGACCGACAAAGTGG
>JBIOWS010000333.1:0-3276 GCA_044868745.1 Candidatus Polarisedimenticolia bacterium | reverse complement strand
AGCGACCCGAATCCTGAGGCCTGCCTTCCCTCAACGGATGCTGAAGGGCACCGCCCCCCGATCGAGGATCTGCCCGCGTCCGACCTCTCGAATCACCAGATCGTAGTCACCCACCGGCAGCCCCTCCAGAGACACGAGCGTCTTCGCCGCGTCGTGGCCGTTTCCGCCTGGTGCCGCAACGTCCTGGCTTTTGAGCACCTGTCCGCTCCTGAGAATCACCAGTTTCAATGACGCCTGCTCCACGAAGCCGCCGCTGGGCACCTTGAAGCCGCACGCCGCCCGCTCTCCCGGGGCAAAGGTCCTCTTCAGCGCCGGCCCGACGGTGTAGGTCGCCCTCAGCTCGGCTCCCTCGCCGGGCTGGGCCGCCGGATCGATCTGCACCCAGGCGCTCTGTTCCTGGAGGGAGTAGATCGACAGTCCCAGGATCGCGCTCTCGCCCGTCGGCGCCGCGGGGAGAGGAAGGCGGGCGGCGCCGACCTGCCCCGCCGCCAGATCGTCCACCACCGCGGTGACGCTCTGGGCGGAGGAGGGCAGTCGCACCCGGCAGAAGAAATTGAGCCCGAGGACGCCGGAGCTGCCGGCATCCGGTCCCAGGGCGATCTCCACCTGGCGCGCGACCCGCAGCGTCTCACGACCGGAGTCGTCCAGGGCGACCACGCCGACCTCGAGCCGGGCCGTGGCACGCCCGTCGCGCGGCAGGAAAAGGGTGCGGTTGGGGGGGATGTGCAGGACCAGGTCGGTCACTCGTCCGGAGGCCCCGGCCGGTCCCGCCACGGCGCTGAGATCGATCCCCATGTCGGCGTGAAATTCGGGGAGCACATAGGCGGCCTGGATCGCCCTCTCGCGCGCCTGCTCCGGCAGGAGCCGGGTGAACCCCCGGCGCCAACGCACGCGCGCGCCGCTTTTCTTCACCCTGACCTGGACGGTGTGGTACCGGCCGTCCGGAGCGCCCTCGGGTGTGTATCCCAGGATGTAATAGGACCGACCGCTCTCCTCCGCCTCGGCGAGCGCTTTCAGGAGGTCGTTGGAGGAAGACGACAGGCCACCGGTGTTGAGCGCGATCGTCTCCAGGGAATTGGATCGACGGGAGGCTGCGCGCATCTCCGAGGGGCGGCCGGCGGACAGCCCGCTGGTCTGGACCGTGTGGATCGTGACGCCCGCCGCGGCTGCGGCGTAAGTCAGCTCCTTGATCTCCGGTGAGAGGTCGTAGCGTTCAATCCGGGCCACCTCGTCAGGATTGGCCGCCAGGAGCGGGAGTTGATCCAGGTACAGCCGGGCAGGATTGTCGGGGACTCCGTCGCCCAGGAACAGGATCGCCTTGTAGCCGGGCCAACCGGCCAGGCTCTCCACGAGCGTGCGGACTGCATTCAGGATCCCGCGCAGAACGACCTGCTCCAGCGAGGCGTAGTTGGCGACGGCGAGTGCCGCCTGGCGAAGCGCCATGTCGTTCGCCTCATGGCTGGCGAGACGCTGCAGATCCTCCTGGTGCCCCTGGACCTCCCGGGCAAAGGTGGAAATCCTGGCCGTCCCTCGGCTTTGCTGAATCGCCTTCCGCAGGGAGTCCCGGTCCGTGGTGAAATCATGGAGGATCCGCAGCGAGCGGTCGTACGCCGCGAGCGCGATCTGATCGTCGGGAGCGAAGCGCTCGGACAGGAGCTTTTCGGCCGCGTCGCGCGCGGCCGTCAACCCCTGGGGTTCGGACGAGCCGTCCTCGAAGAACAGCACGAAGCGTCTGCCTCTCGCCGGCCCTGCCGGCGCCGTCGGCGTGGAACCGGTCTGCTCGGCCGGGTGGGCGGGTCCGGGTGCGGTCCCCGCGGGGATCGCCTCGCGGTGCTCGACGGAGGCGATCGGCTTCACATGGCCGTCGATGACGAGCACAAAATCGCGCCCTTCCAGGCCGGCCACCGGCCGGCCGCGGCTGTCGGTGACGTACGCCTCGATCAGGACCAGCTCGACCACGGCACGCTCGGGCGCGGCGACCGACGGGGACGCCTGCGGCGGCTCCGCCCGGCCCGAGGCCGCCGACAGGGAACGGGCGGGCACCAGGGAGGCCGCGAGCAGAGAGGCCAGCGGCACGGTGAGGAGCATCGCTTTCGACATGGAGCTCGATCCTTCGAAGCGCTCCATTATTCACCCAGTCGGGTGTAAAGGGACATCCATTCTTGCTGAAATCGACGGCCCTCCAGGCGCGAGCGCCGCTTGACCTCCCCCGGGGCCCGCGGTAACATCGGCGGCCCTCAGGCGCCTTCGCGAAAGCGCCGGCCGGCCACGCTCCATGGGATACTCACTGTTCATCGCCGAGCGCTACCTGCTGGCCAGGCGCAAGCAGGCGATCATCTACGTCATTTCACTCATCTCCGTTCTCGGCGTCATCGTCGGCGTGGCGGCACTCGTGGTCGTGCTCGCCCTGATGACCGGCTTCCAGGATCAGATCCAGTCGAAGATCTTCGGCGCCAATGCCCACCTGACCGTGTTCTCGGGCTGGTCGGGCCGGCCGATCGAGGACTTCGACGGGGCGCTGCGGAAAATCCTGGCGCTCGGCCCAGTGAGCGCCGCCTCGCCGGTGGTGTACGAGAAGGGGATGGCGACGAGCCAGCTCAATTCCGCCGGGGCGGCGGTGCTGATCAAGGGGATCGATCCGATCGCGGACGAGGCGATCACCGAGGTGGCGTCCCAGGTAAAGGGCGACCTGCGCGCCCTCGCACAGCCTGGCAAGGGTGGCCGCGACCGCGCCGTCCTGGGCAAAGATCTGGCGCTGAATCTCGGCGTCGGGACGGGTGAGGTCGTGCGCGTGATCATCGCCCAGGCGAACGTCTCGCCATTCCTCACAGTCCCGCGCAGCCGGGAGTTCGAGGTCTCGGGTGTCGCGGACGCCGGCTTCTACGACTACGACAGCAGCCGGATCTACATCTCGCTCGATGCGGCCAGGCGCTTCGTGGGACTCTCCCCCCGGCAGGCCACGGCGATCGAGGCGCGGGTGAAGGTTCCGGGGCGCGTCCAGGAGGTCGCTCGCGAGGTGCAAGCGGCGCTGGGAGACTCCTTCTACGTGAACGACCTCATCCGAATGAACCGGACATTCTTCTCCGCGCTGCGCTTCGAGAAGCTGGGCATGTCGATCGCCATCGGCCTGATCGTGGTGGTGGCGGCGCTCAACATCATCTCCATCCTCGTCCTGATGGTCATGGAGAAGGTGAGGGACATCGGCGTCCTGGCCGCCATGGGGGCGACGACCAAAGGAATCCGGCGGATCTTCCTGTGGCAGGGGCTGATCATTGC
>JBIOWS010000332.1:0-3212 GCA_044868745.1 Candidatus Polarisedimenticolia bacterium | reverse complement strand
AGCGGCGAATTTCGTGGCGATCCTCTCGCTCGGCGGGACCAACAAGGCGGTCGATAGGGGTCGAGGATCCGGTCGACCTCGCTCCAGTCGTAGGTCCCCTTTTGCGGCTCGAGGAGCGTCCACGGCGAACGGATCCGGACGTAGAAGGGATGGTCCGGAGCGACCGAGGGGTCCACCAGGGGATCGGGAAGGAGAAACTCCTCACGCGCGCCGCTCAGATCGTAGTCGTAGCCCAGCCCGAGGTTCGGCAGCCTCGGCCCGGTCTGCGGCGCCGACATCGACACGGAGGATGCGCACAGCAGCACGATCGCGGAGGGGAGGACACGGCGGAGCGGGGCGACGATCATGAGCGGCGCACGTTAGCAGAGTCGCGCAGCAGGCGTCAAACGGCCGCTCGGGCGCGGACGGCCTCGGTTGAGTCACTGTTCTGCCTATGGTATAAGCTCGCGCAGGGCGCGTGGCGCAAGAGATCTGGACCCATGAGCGACAGAGCGGACGTGTTCCTCGCCGGAGCGGTGCGGACGCCAATGGGCAAGTTCGGCGGCGCGCTGGCGTCGCTGACCGCCCCGGAGCTGGGCGCGATCGCCGCCGGCGCAGCTTTGCACCGCGCAGAGATCCGGGCCTCCGACGTCGATCTGACTATCATGGGCCACGCGCGGCCGGCCGGCGTCGGACCCAATCCCGCACGCCAGGTCGCGCACCGCACCGGCGTCCCCGACACGTCCCCCGCCTACACCGTCAACATGGCCTGCGGATCGGGCCTGCGCGCGATCATCAGCGGGCACCAGAGCATTCTGTCGGGCGAGAGTGAAGTGATCCTGGCAGGCGGGATGGAGGCGATGAGCCGGGTTCCGTACCTGCTCGATGGGGCCCGGTTCGGGTACCGGATGGCCATCAGAGACTCACGGACGCCATGTACCGCGACGGCTTTCTCTGCCCGCTGTGCGACCAGGTCATGGGGGAGACGGCCGAGAGCCTCGCCGAGAAATACCGGATCACCAGGGAGGAGCAGGATGCCTTCGCCTCCGAGTCGCAGCAGCGCTGCGAGCGCGCCCGCAAAGCACGGCTCTTCGCAGACGAGATCGTTCCCGTCCCGGTCCGGCACCTGCAGGGGGAGACGATCGTCTCCGTGGACGAACACCCGAGGGACGGAGTCACGCGGGAATCGCTCGCCAGCCTCCCTCCGGCCTTCAAGGCGGGTGGGACTGTCCACGCCGGGTCCTCCGCCGGCCTGGTGGACGGCGCTGCCGCCCTGGTCCTCCTTTCCTCCTCCGCGTTGCGTCGGCTGAAGGTGGTGCCGCAGGCTCGCATCGTCTCGTACACCACGGCGGGAATCGATCCCGCCCTCATGGGTCTGGGGCCCGTTCCCGCCGTGCGGGACCTTCTGGGCAAGGCTGGCCTCTCCCTCAAGGAGATCGACTTGATCGAGATCAACGAGGCGTTCGCCGCCCAGGTGCTGGCGTGCCAGCGCGACCTGGATTTCGACCTTTCGCGCACGAATGTGAATGGGGGGGCCATCGCGCTTGGCCATCCGATCGGAGCGACGGGCGCGCGCATCACGACGACGCTCATCCACGAGATGCGCCGCCGAAGGGCGAGGCGTGGGCTGGCGACACTGTGCATCAGCGGCGGCCAGGGGATCGCCCTGCTGATTGAAGCGGTCGAGGCCTGACGCGCTCCGATGACGCGCACCTATCAGCCGATCGATTTCTTCCTGGCGGACGACCTGCTCTCCGAGGAGGAGCGTCTCGTCCGGGACACGGTGCGCTCCTTCGTGAGCGAGAAGGTCCTGCCGATCATCGAGAGGCATTTCCGCGACGGAACCTTCCCCGATCACCTGATCCCCGAGATGGCAAAACTCGGCCTTCTCGGGGCCAACCTGGAGGGGTACGGCTGCGCCGGACTGAACAGTGTCGCGTACGGTCTCATCATGCAGGAGCTGGAGCGCGGGGACAGCGGCGTGCGCTCGTTCGTGTCGGTCCAGGGCGCCCTGTGCATGTATCCGATCCACGCGTTCGGCTCGGCGGAGCAGAAGGAGCGCTGGCTTCCGGCGATGGCGAAGGGAGAGGCGATCGGCTGCTTCGGGCTGACGGAGCCTGACGCCGGCAGCGACCCGGCCTCGATGAGGACACGGGCCGTGAAAAAGAATGGCCGCTACGTTCTCAACGGAGCGAAGGCCTGGATCACCAACGGATCGATCGCTCACGTGGCCGTCGTGTGGGCTCGCTGCGAGGACGGGACCGTCCGCGGCTTCCTCGTGGAGCGCGGCACCCGGGGCTTCTCCACGCGCGACCACGTGGGGAAGTTCTCGCTACGGGCCTCCGTCACCTCGGAGCTTATCTTCCGGGACTGCGCAGTCCCGGCCCCAAACCTCCTTCCCGGGACGTCCGGCCTCAAGTCCGCGCTGATGTGCCTCAATCAGGCACGCTACGGCATCGCCTGGGGGGGAGTCGGATCGGCCCAGGCAGTGTTCGAGGAGGCCCTCGCCTACGCCAAGAGCCGCATCGTATTCGGCAAGCCGATCGCCGCCTTTCAGATCCAGCAGGAAAAGCTTGTGTGGATGGCGAGCGAGATCAGCAAGGCGCAGCTCCTGGCGCTGCGACTCGGCCGCCTTAAGGAAGAGGGGAAGGCGACCTCCGCCCAGGTCTCGATGGGCAAGAGGAACAACATCTGGGTCGCCCGCGAATGCGCCAAGCTGGCACGGGAGATCCTGGGGGCGAACGGCATCATGGACGAATACCAGGTCGGACGGCATCTGTGCAACATCGAGTCCGTCTACACCTACGAGGGAACGCACGACATCCATACCCTGATCCTTGGAGAATGGCTCACCGGACATGCCGCATTCTCCTAAGTGTGGTTCGCAGGAACACCCTTCCAGGCCACCTGCCGCCGCGATTATCGCCTCGACGTGAGTCAACCTTCGAGCGCCTTCCGTTCCACGCTCATCCTCTCCAGCGCACGTGTCCTCCACGCCCTCCTGGCCGTTGCCCTCGGCACCCTATCGGCCCGATACTTTGGCACCAGCGCGGAGAAGGACTGTTATGTTGTGGCCAGTGCGATCCCCAGTCTTGTCTCTACGGTGTTCCTGGGAGGTATCTGGACCACACTCCTCGTGTTGCTGGCGGAGATCGGCCAGCGCGAGGGCGTTTCGTGCCAGATCGCCTTCACTCGGAGGATTCTGCGACGTTTGGGACTGATCCTCGTCCCGG
>JBIOWS010000331.1:0-3549 GCA_044868745.1 Candidatus Polarisedimenticolia bacterium | reverse complement strand
GGCCCGTCGAGCATCCATCCCGCCTTTTTGGCCGCATCCTTCATCCTCGAAGCGTCTTCGGGGAAAAGGGTCAGCTGGGTGCGCATCGGCCCCACGGGCATGCCCGCGAAGGCGAGCAGGTTGATGCCCTGGCCCGCGAGCTGAGAGAGCAACCCGTAGGCCTCCCCCGGTTCGTCATCGACGGTGGCGTAGAAGTAGTCGGCGCGTCGCATCTTGAAAGCCATAGACCCTCCTCTTCATTGCAACGGGTCTGCCCTCCAATTCTAGACCGGCACGGCTCTCTTTTTTGAGGTAAGGTTTCGGTCCGGTCGCCTGGGCCGGAATGCGTCCGTCGTTCTCAGGAGGGGTCCGGATGAGGTCGCCTGCCCTTCTCGGGGGAGTCCTGATCGCCTGTGGCCTAGGTCTCCCGGGGGAGGCCGCCGCCGCGCCTCGCGGCGCGGCGGGCGAGCCGTCCCCTCCGGCCTACGACATCTCCCTTCAGGAGACGTGGATCCCGATGCAGGACGGCGTGCGGCTGGCGGCCGACCTCTATCTGCCCACGGGCGGCCGGCCGAAGGAGCGCTTCCCGGTTCTGCTGGAATACCTCCCGTACCGCAAGACCGAGTCGCGCGGCGACCGGTATCCCCTGTATGCCTATTTCGTCCGGCGCGGCTACGTCGTCGCGCGCGTCGACATCCGGGGGACCGGGAACAGCGAGGGACGGCTCATCGAATACGAGTACAGCGAGCAGGAGCAGACAGACGGTGAGGTCGTCATCGACTGGCTGTCGCGGCGGCCGTTTTCCAACGGCAGGGTCGGCATGTTCGGGATCTCCTGGGGCGGGTTCAACTCGATCCACATGGCGATGCGCCGGCCGCCGGCGCTGAAAGCGATCATCGCGATCGACGCCACCGACGACCTGTACCAGGACGACGTGCACTTCATGGACGGGATGATGCACGTCGACTCGTGGGAAATGAGCATGGACCTCGCCAACGCGATGCCCGGGGCGCCGGACTACGTGATCGATCAGAGGTTCTTCGATCAGCGCTTCGACACCCGGCCGTGGATGCTCACGTACAAGCGGCAGCAGCGCGACGGGCCGTTCTGGGACCGGACCGCCCTCAAGGTGCGCTACGATTCGATCACGATACCCACCTTCGTCATCGGCGGCTGGTACGACGGCTACCGCGACAGCGTGCCGCGCATGCTCGAGCACCTGAAGGTTCCCATGAAGGCGATCGTCGGCCCGTGGTCTCACTTCTACCCTCACGACGCGCATCCGAAGCCGCGCATCGAGTGGCGCCACGAGGCCGTGCGCTGGTTCGACCACTGGCTCAAGGGGCGCGACACCGGGATCCTGCAGGAGCCACGCTTCGCCGTCTTCGTCCGGCGCTGGCACCCTCCGGGTCCCTCCCTGGAGGAGGTCTCCGGCGCCTGGCGCTGGGAGGAGGGCTGGCCGATCGCGCGCCTCCGGGAGCGGACCCTCTACCCGCAGCCGGGCCGCGCGCTGGCCGCGGCGGCGCCCGCCGGCGGGAGGGATCTCCTGCGCTACGTGCCGACCTCCGGCATCGAGGCGGGCGGTCCGGTGATGTGGTTCGGGGACGTGGCCCCGGACCAGAGGCCGACCGACGCCTTCAGTCTCACTTACGACACCGATCCCCTCGGTGAGGAGGTCGAGATCCTGGGGTTGCCGCACGCCATCCTCAAGGCATCGGCCGACGCCCCCCTGGCGCACTGGTTCGCCCGGCTCTCGGACGTCGCTCCCGATGGCACGGTGACGCTTTTGACGGGGGCCGGGTTCAACGGCGCGCACCGCGATTCGGCACGCGATCCGAAGCCCCTCGATCCGGGCCAGGTGATCCGGCTCGACATCGAGATGCACTTCACGTCGTGGACCTTCCCCAAGGGGCACCGGATGCGCCTCTCCGTGGGGAATGCCCAGTGGCCGATGATCTGGCCGACCCCCTACCCGATGACGACGTCGCTGCTTTTGGGCGGCGTCGATCCCACGCGGCTGCTGCTCCCCGTGGTCCCGCAACAAGATCGCCCCGGCCCGCATTTCCTGCCCCCCTCGGACGACCCCAGGCTCCCCGGCTTCGACACCCTGGACGAGGGAACCACCTCGGGTTACGGCGAGATCTCCGCCATCGAACGCAACCCCCGGCGCGGCGAGACGAAGGTGGTGGCCACGAACGCCGGCGCGACGCGGTATCCATGGGGGACCGAGCGCTTCACGGAGTCGATCACCCACGAGGCGCGGGACAATCATCCGGAGGCGACCTCCGTCCTGGGGGAGTACAGCACGACGCTCACGCTCGACGGCAGGACGCTGGTCTGGGAGGCCCGCCTGTCGTTACGGAGCGACCGCGACGACTTCTACTACACCTACGTCCGGCGGCTCCTGAGAAACGGCGAGGTGGTCCGGGAGAAGACCTGGACCGACACGATCCCGCGCGACCATCAGTAGGCTCCGGGCCGGCCGTTCCCAGCCGAGGCTGGCGATCGGCGCGTCCGGGCACTAGATTCATAGGCGTCTCGATCCGCCCGCTGGCGGACCGGAGGGAGATGTCGATGAACCCTCGCTGGCTCGTTCCATTCGGACTGCTCCTCGCCCTCGCGGCGCTGTCGCTGTTCACCGCGGAAGGACCTCAGTTGCAGACGGGCGGTCCGATCCAGCCCGGTGACGTCGCCTGGCTCCTGACCGCCACGGGGCTGGTGCTGCTGATGACGCCGGGGTTGTCGTTCTTCTATGGCGGCATGGTCAGCGCCCGGAACATCATCTCGACGATGCTGCAGAGCTTCGTCGCGCTGGGAGTCATCAGCCTTCTGTGGGTCGCCTTCGGCTTCAGCCTGGCGTACGGGGAGAGCCTGCACGGGCTGATCGGGAATCCGTTCACGTTCATGATGTTTCGCGGGGTCGGAACGGCCACCCATCCCGATCTCGCGCCGACCATCCCGCTCCTCCTGTTCGCGATGTTCCAGCTGAAATTCGCGGTGATCACCCCTGCGCTCGTGAGCGGGTCGTTCGCCGAGCGGGTCCGCTTCTCGGCCTACCTCCTGTTCATGTGCCTGTTCAGCATCTTTGTCTACGCTCCGCTGGCCCACTGGACCTGGCACCCGGACGGGTTCCTTCACCGCTGGGGGGTTCTCGACTTCGCGGGCGGGACGGTGGTGCACATGTCGGCCGGGTTCGCCGCGCTGGCCGGGGCGATCTACCTGGGGCCGCGCATGGGCCACTCCCGCCGGGGATCCCATCCTCCCTCCGACATCACTTACGTGATCCTGGGGACGGGGATGCTGTGGTTCGGATGGTTCGGCTTCAACGCCGGATCGGCGCTGGCGGCAAACGCCACGGCCACGCACGCGTTCGCGACGACGAATACGGCCTCCGCGGCCGCCATGCTGGCCTGGATGTTCTTCGACGGGGTGCGCGGTCGCAGGCCGTCGGCGCTCGGCGCGTGCATCGGCGCCGTCGTGGGTCTCGTCGCCATCACTCCCGCGGCGGCCTTCGTCAGCGTGCCGCACAGCATCCTGGTGGGGGTCGTCGCCAGTCTCCTGAGCAACGTC
>JBIOWS010000330.1:0-2660 GCA_044868745.1 Candidatus Polarisedimenticolia bacterium | reverse complement strand
GACGACCTCACGGGTGGCCGTGGGCGCTACTTGTGCGGCGCGTCGAACTCCATGATCGGCCGGACCTCGATCGAGCCGGTCGGTGCCGACGGGATCCGTGACGCCGCGTCGATGGCCTGGTCCAGGTTCTGGCATTCGATCTCGTAGAACCCCCCGAGCTGCTCCTTGGTCTCTGCGTAGGGCCCGTCCGTGGTCAGGGTCTCTCCCTTGCGGACCCGGACCGTGGTCGCCTGCGCCGTCGGTGGCAGCGCCTGGCCCCCGCGCATCCAACCCTTCTCGGTGAGCCACTTCCCGTAGTCGTCCCATTTCTGGAGCTCGGCCGCCTGCTGCTCCGGCGACGCGCCCTGCATCTGCCCGGTTTCCTCCCCGTAGATCAACAGCAAGTACCGCATGCCTACCCCCTTCTGCCGTGGTGGCCTGGTGGCCGCCTCCAACCATATCGACGAACGGAGACGGCCGGGATCGACCGACAGGCGAGGAACGTTCCGCGCTCGGCGAGGGGTAGGCTAAGGCCGCGATGTCCGCCCCCGAGATCGATCCGATCGACTTCCTGGCGATCGACCGCTTGCTCACCGACGAGGAACGCGACATCCGCGACGCGGTGCGAGAGTTCGTTCGAGGCGAGATCCTCCCCGGCGTGGGCGAGTGGTTCGAGCGCGGCGAGTTCCCCAGAGAGGTGGCCAAGGGCCTTGCCGGGCTGGGCCTCCTGGGGATGCACCTGACCGGGTACGACTGCGCGGGGGCGAACGCGGTCTCCTACGGCCTGGCCTGCCTGGAGCTCGAGGCCGGCGACAGCGGGTTCCGGTCCTTCGTCTCCGTGCAGGGCTCGTTGTGCATGTTCCCCATCTGGAAGTACGGGACCGAGGAGCAGAAGCAGCGCTACCTCCCGAGGATGGCCCGCGGCGAGGTGATCGGGTGCTTCGGGCTCACCGAGCCCGACTTCGGCAGCGACCCGGGACGGATGCGGGCGGCGGCGGCCCGCGACGGCTCCGACTGGGTCCTGTCCGGGACCAAGATGTGGATCACGAATGGCGGCATCGCCGACCTCGCCGTGGTCTGGGCCAAGGCCGACGAGGGCGTGCGCGGCTTCCTGGTCCCCACCGAGACGCCGGGGTTCTCCACCAGGGACATCGAGCGGAAGCTCTCGCTCCGAGCTTCCGTCACCTCCGAGCTCGTCCTTGACGACGTCCGCCTGCCGGAGGACGCGGTGCTGCCCGGGGTGGTGGGGCTGAAGGGCCCGTTGTCCTGCTTGAGCGAGGCACGGTACGGCATCGTGTGGGGCGCCGTGGGCGCGGCGCGCGCCTGCTTCGAGAGCGCGCTCGAGTTCGCCAAGACCCGGGTGCAGTGGGGCAAGCCGATCGGGGCGTTCCAGCTCACCCAGGAGAAGCTGGCGAACATGGTGGTCCAGATCAACACCGGATGCTCCTTGCGCTGCACCTCGGGCGGATGAAGGACGAGGGCGTGCTTCAGCCGGAGCACGTCTCGATGGGCAAGCTGAGCAACGTGCGGGAGGCGCTGGCGGTCGCCCGCGACGCCCGCACGATCCTCGGGGCGAGCGGTATCACCCTGGAGTACCCCGTGATCCGCCACATGAACAACCTAGAGTCGGTCCTGACCTACGAGGGGACCAGCGAGATCCACACGTTGATCGTCGGGCAGGCGCTGACGGGACTGCGCGCCTTCGAGTGACCAGCGTGTAGCCTGCCGCCACTGGTTCAAGGCAGAGGCAAGCGGAAGGACAAGCGGAAGGAGGAGGTTCGAGGATGGCGCGCGAGCTCGACTGGGCGCTCTTCGAGAAGGCCGTCGACATCACGACGTCTGCGGTGCGGGGCACGCTGGGTGGGGAGAACAGCCAGGCGCCGAAGTTTGCAGCCGACGTGTTCCGGGAGGTGTGGGCGGCCTTGAAGGATGCGGCGGGGGATCTCTCGGCGCGCGGAAAGCCGGGATTCTGAGGCTACTCCGATCGTGACAGGTCGCGGAGGGAAACCACACCGACCAGCGCGGCCCCATCCATGACCGGGAGGTGCCGGAATCCGCGATCGAGCATGATGTCGCGTGCTTCCCTGACGTCGGTGGAGACGTCAACGGTGACGGGGTTGGGGGTCATCCACTGGGAGATGTGGTGCTGCGCGGCGTCGAAATCGGCAGCCAGCGCACGGAGGATGTCGCGTTCGGTGAAGATCCCGGCCGGCCTGCCCTCCTCGAGCACCAGGGCGGAGCCGACGTGATGGGCGCCCATCATCGTGGCCGCTTCGGCGACGGTCGCCGTCGGCTCGACGGTCACGACCTCCTTGCTCATGACGTCCCGGACGGTGGTCAAGGCCATGTCCAAGCCTAGACCTCGCCGGTTGGGTCGAAAAGCCCTGCTCCGCTGGTATGCGCCGCGCCGCCGCACGTACCCATGGCGGTTGACGAGTGACCCGTACCGGATCCTGGTCTCCGAGGTGATGTTGCAGCAGACCCAGGCCGCGCGCGTCGCCCCGGCCTACCGGTCGTTCGTGGCACGGTTCCCCACCGCCGAGTCGCTCGCGCGGGCGGGACTGCGCGACGTCGTCACCGCCTGGCGCGGCTTGGGATACAACCGCCGGGCAGTGGCGCTCTCGCGGGCGGCCCGCACGATCGTCCGGGACCACGGTGGGAAGGTTCCGGCCGACCCGGTC
>JBIOWS010000329.1:0-2715 GCA_044868745.1 Candidatus Polarisedimenticolia bacterium | reverse complement strand
TAGTCAAGCCCGGATATCGGCGTCGCGCGGCGAGTCCTTGAAACGTCTGGATCATGGTCGATCGGCGCGCGGCCGCTCTCGGTATCGAGCCTGCCGGCACCGGGCGACGTCCAGGGCCGCCGATTTGGACGCGAACTTCTCGATGCGGAGCAGATCGTCGTTCTCGAATTCCCAGAGCAAGGTCAAAGGGATCTCTCGCGAGAGATGTCCGTCGCGCCACTCCTGTACCCGTCCGACGACGACGACATCGCCGTTGGCTTCCTCGATCTCGTCCGCGACGAACCCGAGAACGAGCGAATCGCTGTCGAACCTCGCCAGCGCCTCCCTGACCATGACCACCCTATCCTCAGCCGTCCCTGGCCGCATGCGGTTCCACCCTTTCAATGCCCGCCTGCCGGGGGCGAACCGGAGCGGTTGTGGGCTCCGCCGGTGGGGGAACGCTGTTCCTCTCAATCTGAACGCGTCAAGCAGCTCGGTGTCAGGAGACGAGCTTGCACGCGGCGGTCTCCGGCCCGGTTCCTAGGACATCCGTTGATTTCGGCTCAGACGGCTCGCGAGGCAGCTCCGCATAGCCGTGCTAGACGATGGGCGCGGCTGGTTTCGAACCAGCGACCTCTCGCGTGTGAAGCGAGGAGCCCAGGGAGGTCGGAAACCGCATCAACAAGCGGTATACGCCGCTTTGGCAAGCCGCGGACCTAGGCGGTGGATTGCCGTGGATTACGCGCGATTACCGGGGATTCAGGCAGAGAGAACGGCTTTCTGCCCAAAGCCAGGGCGTAGCCTGGCCGGCAATGGACGATCGGGTTCGTCAAGCGCTACTCCTGGGAGCAAGGCTTCCCTAGCCGTCGGTCGGAGACCAACCGCTCTTGCAGCAGCTCACGCTTCCGATGTAGTCTCGCCCCGAAACGGCAACCTCGTCGGGGAGCGCCTTGCGCCGCATTCGCAGCCATCTGACGTACGCGAACGTGATGGCCACGCTCGCCGTGTTTCTCGTCCTTGGGGGAGGTGCCTATGCCGCCTTTCACTTGCCGAAGAACAGCGTTCGCTCGCGAAACATCGTCAACGGCCAGGTGAAGACCCCCGACCTCGCCACCGGCGCGGTCACAGGCCCAAAGCTCGCATGCAAGGGAAACAGCGCCCAGGACAGGATGGTCAAGGCTGGCTCGGTCTGCATCGACAAGTACGAGGATTCGCTCTGGACCAAGAAGACCGGCGGCACTCAGATCACCGGCACCGTCCCCTGCAACCCGAACGGCCAGGACTGCAAGGGCAAGATCTTCGCCCGGAGCGTCGCCGGGGTCATCCCCAGGGCCAGCATCACCTGGTTCCAGGCGCAGCAGGCGCTAGCCAACTCCGGCAAGCGCCTGCCCACCAACGCCGAGTGGCAGCAAGCGGCCGCCGGCACTCCGGACTCCACCGCCTGCAACGTCGGCCCGGGCTCCGTCGAGAAGACGGGCTCTAACCCCGGCTGCAAGTCCAACTGGGGCGCCGACGACATGGTCGGAAACCTCTGGGAGTGGGTGGCGGATTGGGACGAGGAGGCCTCTGATTCCAACTGCGTCAACTGGCCCGCGAGCCTCGGGAGCGACCGGACCTGCGTGGGAAGGGCCTCCGGCGAGCCCTCGACAGCCGCCCCCGGCGCCCTTCTGCGTGGCGGCAGCTTCGGCAACGGCAGCAACGCCGGCCCGTTCGCGATCACGGCCAGCACCGTGCCGTACGACAGCGACGTCACCTTCGGCTTCCGCGGTGCGCGCTAGTCGCTTACTCCGTCGGCCCGTCGCGCAACTACCGCAGTCCGTATCCATCCTGACCGCTTCCGTTTAGCAGCCAAAGGCTCTAGTAGCAAGAGCGCCAGCGCCAACCCTGAGGAAATGGGACGGTATTCCTGGGAGCCGTGGCTCTGACGGCTGGTAGGCCACCGCGAGATACTGCAGGGGCGATGTCCCAGGAGGACCCTCGGGGAACAGATCCGATGGAAACGACGCCTCGGTGGAAGAAGTTCCTGAGGGACCCTGGGACTGGAGGAGTTTCCTGTGGGGACCCTGGGACACGCGGATGCTCGTCGCCAACCTGATCGTCTTGAGCATCGTCGTCGTGATCTTGAGCTTCACGGTGTTCGATACCGGCTGGGCGGGGGTGCGCTCGGGTTTGACTGCGGCGGCGATCGTCGGGATTGTGTGCGTCCTTTGAACGAGTGGCGTACAAGGCCTCGGTAACTCGCCGCGATCCTGGAATCGGGCGCTCTTGAGCGCGGCCCACCCCGCTCGCCACCATCAGGGGCGGCAGCGCCACCCCTGAGGGAACTAGCCCGCGGAAAGGAAAATGGAGTCCCCGTGACCGCGGTGTTCTGGTTCGTCTTTGCCCTGCGGGAGGGGAACGTTGTTCGCATCGACATCCATACAGAGGAGGCTGCTGCCCGCGAGCTGCCGTGCTGCGAAAGTAGGCGCCTACCGCAGCGGCTGGCCGTTGGTGCGCGGTGTCGCGGGGTCCCGGCGGCGTTGGCGGCGTGTGTGAGGCTGATCAGTGGCTCCAAAGGCGCTGCCAAAAATGCTTGTGCCTCTCGTGCGCTACGAACTCCGACACCTGAGCTGCCCGCTGGCAGGTCTTGCAGACCTCGGCCGGGTCCACCTTGGCCCAGCCGCGCGCGTGGTCAGGAAGTGGCCACTCACGGCCACAGTAGGTCGTGACTCTCCCGTGGTGCCAGTCGAGTCGCTC
>JBIOWS010000328.1:0-7138 GCA_044868745.1 Candidatus Polarisedimenticolia bacterium | reverse complement strand
GTCTTGTACAGGTCGCCGAGCGGGTTGATACCGGACGCCATGTCGCCGTGGATCGTCCCGTATCCCAGGAGCAGCTCGGTCTTGTTGCTGGTCCCCAGGACCATCGCATGCTCGCGCGCCGACAGGTCGTACAGGATCGCCATCCGCTGTCGCGCCATCATGTTTCCACGACGCAGCCGGGAGGCGCTTCGCTGACGAGCGAAGTAGGCGTCGACCATCGGCGTGATGTCCAAGGTCGTCGTGCGACATCTGAGGAGGCGTACGAGAAGCTTGGCATCTCGCTGGCTGGCGGGACTGGACCGGCGGTAAGGGAGAAGCGCACACAGGACGTTTTTCGCCCCGAGCGCCCGACAGGCGACGGCGGCGGCGGTGGCCGAGTCCACGCCGCCGGACAGCCCGAGGACCACCTCGGAGAATCCCGCCTTCCGGGTTTCCCGCTGGATGAAATCGACGAGCAGGGCCGCGGCGATTCCGACATCCAGGATGATTTCGGGGGGCAGGGCGGGGGATTGCTCGCGAGTCCTGGCGATCACTCGCACAGGTTATGCCGGCCCCGGATCGGTGTCAACGCGGAGTTGGCGTGGCGCGAGTTGCTTGCGGGACCCTCCGGGCGCCGCTATAATCCGCGCCGAGGATCCTCAGGAATGGTGCAAGCGACGCAACTACGGGCCGGGATGGCCATCCTGCACGATGGGAACCTCTGCCGCGTCCTGAGCGTGCAGCACATCACTCCCGGGAACTGGCGTGGTATGGTGCAGGCCAAGCTGCGCAATCTCAGGACCGGCAACAGTTTCGAGTACAGGTTCCGCTCCGAGGATCGCGTCCAGAAGGCGGAGCTCGAGGAGCACGAGATGGAATACCTCTACGCCTCGGGCGATGAGTATCACTTCATGAACACGGAGTCCTTCGAACAGGTCTCCATTCGCGCGGAGGATCTGGGCGACGCGGTTCATTTCCTCACGCCGAACATCAAGGTCCTGGTCGAGCTCTACCAGCACCGTCCCGTCGGTGTAGAGCTGCCAGCCACGGTGGACCTCAAGGTCGCGGAGACCACTCCCGGCCTGAAGGGAGCCACCGCTTCCAACAGCGGCAAGCCAGCCACCCTCGAGACCGGGCTGCAGGTCGTCGTCCCCCAGTTCATCGAAGTGGGCGACGTGGTGCGCATCGATACGGCTGAGGGGAAATACCTGGAGCGAGCCAAGTAGGGCCGTGCGCCCGCGGCTGCGTCTCGCCCGCCTCACGGATTCCGGTCGCATCTTCTACGCCCTTCTGGAGGGGGACGGCCACGCGCGCGAGATCGCCGGCGATCCCTTCGCGGTCGGGTGCGATCTGGGGCGCCTCGGCGAGGCGGCCGGCGGCAGCCGCACCCTCGCCGGTCTCGAGTGGTTGCCGCCGTTCGAGCCCTCGAAGATCATCGGAATCGGACGGAACTACCGCGCGCACGCGACCGAGCTTCGGCACGCCATTCCCCGGGAGCCACTTCTCTTCCTGAAGCCGTCGTCGTCGCTCCTGCCTCCGGAAGGAGCGATCCGGCTGCCGCAGGCGAGCCGCAGGATCGATTTCGAAGGGGAGCTGGGTGTCGTGATCGGTCGGATGGCCAAGTGCGTGCCCGAGCACGAGGCCCTCGACCACGTCCTGGGGTATACCTGCGTGAACGACGTTACGGCCCGCGACCTTCAAGACCGGGATGTGCAGTTCACCCGCGCCAAAGGGTTCGACACGTTTTGCCCCGCCGGACCTTGCGTCGCGACGGGAATCGATCCCTCCGCCCTGGTGGTGGAGACCTTCGTCAACGGGGTGAAACGCCAATCGTCTCCGACCTCGAACATGATCTTCAGCGTGGAGTTCCTCGTGAGCTTCGTCTCACGCGTCATGACTCTCCGGCCGGGCGACCTGATCGCCACCGGCACCCCGGGGGGTGTTGGCCCTCTACGGTCCGGCGACGAGGTGAGCGTCTCAATCGATGGAATCGGACGACTGACGAGCCGTGTAGAACGGCCCCGGGACTGAAGGCGGGCCCGGGCGTATGTGGCTAGGCGAGAGTATGGGAGCCCCGGTCGTCGGATACGAGACGGCGGCTCGACCACGGCGCCTCATCCTGAGACTGGCGGCGCCCATGAGCTCGCGGGCCAGGCGAAAGGCGGGGACGGTCTCGGTGGCGGCGCGGAAGTGATCCGCCGCCTCCGCGTGCCGGCGCAGGCGGGTCGCCAGAGCTCCGAGGCGCATCCTGGCCCAGAGACTCTGTGGATCGCCGCGCAGGATCGCCTCGTACTCTCCGCGCGCCCGAGTCGTGGCCCCGCGGCGCTCGAAGTATTCACCGACGGACAGCCTCAGGGCGTAGCAGTCGCCCACGATCTCGCGTTGTCTCGCGAAATCCGCGGGGGAGTAGGCCGCCGAGCGGCCGATGCGCCTCAGGGCAGCCAGGAGGGTCCGGACCGACCGCCGGGTCCACGGGTCCTCCCGCACGAAGTAGGCCTCCCCCCGGTCCCGGATCCAGTAATCGTCGGAGAGACCGAACCTTCTCTTCGCCTCTTCGTACTGCGCCGTGCCCGGGTACACGGTCAGTGGCGAGACGAGGCCGTCGTGCGGCCGGATCTCCTCGATCAGGCGCAGGGTCGAGTCGAGGTCCTCGTTGGTCTCAGAATCGATGCCCGTGATCAAGTAGATCGACAGTCCGAGCCCGACCCGGCGCGTGAGGCGCGCCGCCTCGCGCACCTCCTCGAGGGTGATCCCCTTGTTGAGCCGCCGCAGCATGCGCGGCGAGCCGGACTCGACGCCAAACTGGATGTGGGTGCAGCCGGCCCGGCGCATCCAGGTCAAGCGCTCCTCGTCCACCGCGTTGACGCGGGACTGGCAATCCCACAGGAGATCGATCCTTTCTTGAATGAGGCCGCGGCAGAACTCGATGACGCGCTTCTTGTTCACCGTGAACGTGTCGTCCCGGATCGAGATGTAGACCACTCCGTGCCGTTCGCGCAGCAGACGGATCTCTTCGATCATGTTCTTCGCCGACCGGAACCGCAGGGTGCGTCCCCAGAAATCTGGGGAGGAACAGAAGGTGCAGGCCGCCGGGCAGCCCCGGGAGGTGATGATGAATTCGAACTGCGAGGCGGGGTCGATTCCGATCGCCGCAGGGTCGGCCGCGGGGTGGGGCAACCGGTCGAGGTTCCTGATCACGGGCCGTTCCGCCGTGTCGATCAAGCCCGCCCCCGCGACGCGCAGCGTCAGTCCGGGGATCGTTGCCAGGGCGGCTCCCGTGCGCCCCGACTCGAACGCTCGCGCCAGGTCGAGCATCGTCTCCTCCCCCTCGCCGCGCACGACCACGTCGATTTGGGGGTAGTGGTTCAAGAGATGCCGCGGCAGGTGGGTGGCGTGCGGCCCCCCCGCGACGATGAGGCAGCGGGGGTTGGCGGCGCGCGCCAGCGCGGCTAGGCGCATGGCGGCGTGGCGGTTGAACGTGAAAACCGAGACCCCGAAGAGATCGGGCCGCTCCTTCTCGAGGAAGCGTTCCGTGTGACCCCAGGTCCAGCCACTGCAGTTGAGGATGCGAGCGTCGTACCCCTCCTGTCGCAGGAGAGCGATGATGTAGCCCAGACCGAGAGGAGTGAAGCGGGAATAGAACTCCATGCTTCCGAGGTCGTGACATCTATAGGCGAGGAGAACCTTCATGCTCGCCTGACGCTCCTGCCGCCCTGGGGCACGGCCATGAGTCTGCGCACTTCGCGCGACAGGACCGGCAGCCTCTCGTCCCTCAGGAGTGGATACGATGTGCGAGCGCGGCGCAGGAGGGCGCGATTCAGATCGCAGACCACCAGGTCCTCGTTCAGGATCTTCGCTTCGGCGATCGTGTGGCCGAACGGATCGATTACGCAGGAGCCACCGCTGAAGTTGATGCCGTCCTCGAATCCGACCCGATTGACATAGGTCACGAAGATCGTCTGCAGCTGCGCGGTCACCTTCACGACGTCTCTCCAGGTCTCAAGACTCGTCAGCCCACCGCGCCCGTCGATCCCTTCTGTCGGTCCGGCCGAGAGCACCAGAAGGTAGTCGGCGCCGTCCTGCGCCAGGAGAAGAGCGGTGGACGAGTGCCAGAAGTCCTCGCAGATCAGCATCCCCATCCTCCCCAGGCGGGTCGGAAAGGCCTGCAGGCGGTCCCCGGCGGCGAAGTCGCGTCCCTCATCGAACATTCCATAGGTCGGCAGATAAACCTTGCGATGGACGTGGCGAATCCGACCCCCTTCAAGAAATACGGCACTGTTGTGGTAGCGATGCCCCTCGGTCTCCTCCACCATGCCGAAGGCCAGACTAAGGCGCCGGCTCATCGCCAGCAGCGGACGGATAGGCACGGGCGAGTCGAGACGCACAGCGACGTCGGCCACAAGATCCTGCAGGAGGTAGCCGGTCAGGCTGAGCTCCGGGAAGACCACCAGGTCGGCGCCTAGGCGCGCCGCATCCTTGGCCCAGCGCAGGTGCATCGTGACGTTCGCCGCCAGATCGCCGAGTACGGGCTCGACCTGTGCCAGGGCGATGCGCAGACCGCCCTTGGACCCTTTCTCCACGCCCTTCCTCGCCGCCATCGTCCTCGTAGCCGGGTGTGAAACGGAGCGCATATCCTAACACACGCATCGCGGGCGGAACAACGCAAGTGCCCGGTTTTCTTTACTTTGCCGGACCCGTCTGATAGCATATCCAGCCACGAGCCGCCGCTTCGGCGTAAGGACCCGGATCGCGATGACGCGCAGACCCGCCGTGGCCGGTCGCTTCTATCCGGCCGACCCTGAGACGCTCCGGCAAGACCTTCGCCGGCTGACGGAGGGGCATGGGCCGCCCGCCAAGGCGCGCGGCATTGCTCTCCTGGTTCCCCACGCCGGATACGTCTATTCCGGACGCGTAGCCGGGGCGACCTATACCTCCGTTCGGCTGCCGGGCAGGGCGGTGATTCTTTGTCCGAATCACACCGGCGAGGGGGAGGCGGTTGCGGTGATGGACCGTGGTGCATGGGATCTCCCCCTCGGGGCGGCGCCGATCGATGAGCCGCTCGCAGCCGGCATCTTGTCCCTGTGCCCCGCGGCGAGGGTCGATGCGGAGGCGCACCGCAAGGAACATTCCCTTGAGGTTCAGATCCCGTTCCTGCAGTACCTGGTGGGGGCGATCCGTTTCGTCCCGGTCTGCGTCGGAACGCTGCACCTTCAGCTCCTCCTCGATCTGGGGCGGGCTCTTGCGGAGGCGCTGGGCCAGGCCGGCGACGATGTCCTGCTGGTCATCAGCAGCGACATGTCGCACTATGTCCCCGCCATCGAGGCCGAGCGCCGGGATCGCAAGGCGCTCGACAGGATCCTGGCGATCGATCCCCAGGGTCTGCACCGGGTCGTGTTGGAGGAGGAGATCAGCATGTGCGGCATCGCTCCCGCGGTCGCGGGTCTGGAGGCCGCGCGACGGCTCGGCGCGCGCACGGCGCGCCTGATAGCCTACAGCCACTCGGGCGTCGCGAGCGGTGATCTCAGTTCGGTCGTGGGGTACGCCGGGGTCGCCATCACCTGAGGAGCGAGCTGAGCAGGCACGAGTTTCCCGGGAAACGCCGGGCGCGATCCCACGCACGGGGGACCGCGGCCTGGCTGGCCGCCCTCCTGGCCCTGCAAGCCCCGCTCGGAGCGCAGCAGGGGTCGGGGGAGCCGCCTTCCGCCACGGCTCCCGAGGGGCAGCGGCACCTGGTGAGCGAAGGGCCCGGGGGGAGGACCCTGGAGATCGCAGCCGGCCCGGGTTCCGTCCTTGGAAAGGACGAGCTGATCCTCAAGGAGTACGTCGATATCAAGTTCGGCGACGTCCGCCTTCAGGCCGACTACGTCCGCTACGTCCCCTCGACCAAGGAAGCCACCGCCTCCGGGAATGTCATCCTCGACCAGGGGAGGGCCCGGATCACCGCTGAGAGCCTCGTCTACAACCTGGAATCCGAGACCGGGACGTTCCTGAAGGCGCGCGGCTACGCCGAACCCTCCTTTTACTTCGAGGCGGCGCGGATCGAGAAGATCTCCAAGAACGAGCTGGTCCTCCACGAGGCGACGTTCACAGCCTGCACTCAACCGGTCCCGTACTGGAGCTTTAAGGTCGGGCGCGGCCTGCTGCGCCTGGATGATTACGCCTACCTGCACAACCTTTCGTTCAAGGTGGGCCGCGCCACGGTATTCTTCACTCCCTACTTGATCTGGCCGATCAAGACCGATCGCGCTTCCGGCCTGCTGTTTCCGGAGTTTGGCTTCTCACGGCGCGGCGGCTCCGTCGTCAGCAACGCGTTTTACTGGGCGATGCGCCGCAACATGGACGCCACCTTCTACCTGGACTACCTCTCTCTGGCCGGCTACGGAACCGGGATCGAATACCGTTACGTCCCCAGCGACTCGGGGAAGGGGTACTTCACCGGGTACTACATTCGCGATCAGGTGGCGAAGCGGGAGCAGGAGGAGGGGATCCCGGTCGATCGCTGGGTGATCAACTACGGGCACAATCAGGAATTCTCCACCGGCTGGCGGCTGGTGACGAACGCCAATTTCATCAGCGACTTCGATTACTACCTCGACTTCGAGCGCGACCTCCGGCTCTCCACGAACCCCCAGGCGCTCAGCAACCTGTTTTTGACCAGGAACTGGGGGTTCTACTCCTTGAACCTGAGAGGGGAGAGGCGCGAGCAGCTGATCAACGTTTCCGTCGTCCCGCAGGCGTACGGCGAGCCGTTCCTTGCGACGGAAGAGGATACGATCGTCCGCTGGATTCGGCCCGAGGTCGAGCTCCGTGGCCGGCGCCAGCGCCTCGGGAACACCCCCCTCTTCCTCACGGTGGAGGCCTCCGGCGACCTCTTCAGCAAGGGGCAGGACAGGGCCGATTACGGACGGCTCGACCTTTTCCCGATTCTCTCGTCGCAACTCTCGCCCGTCCCCTGGCTCGACGTGGATGCCAGCGCCGGATACCGCGACACCTACTACAACAGGAGTCAGGGCGGTGACCTGGGCTGCGACAATATTCCTGGAACGGGAGACTTCGGGGAAGGGAACGGGAGGCAGGACAGCGAGAGAGACAACGACGACCCCCTGACGCCGCAGGATGAGCGCGGGACCTTTGGCCCGGAAGACGATCTCGGATGCGA
>JBIOWS010000327.1:0-5258 GCA_044868745.1 Candidatus Polarisedimenticolia bacterium | reverse complement strand
CAAGAGAAGGCTGTTCCATCCGCAGGCGTACGAGCGGATCTCCAAGGACGACCCCTGGCGTGCCGAGGCGGCCTGCCTGGCGGGGACGAACGGCCACTGGCTCTCGGCGCTGCAGTACCTCGACTTCAAGAGCTACCTGCCGCTCGACATCCTGACGAAGGTCGACAGGATGAGCATGGCGCATGGCCTGGAGGCCCGGGTGCCGCTGCTCGACCACAAAGTCGTGGAGTTCGCCGCGACCATTCCGGCCGAGCTCAAGCTGCGCGACGGCACCACGAAGCACATCTTCAAGCGCGCCATGAGGGGCCTCCTCCCCGACGAGATCGTCGACCGGCGGAAGCGCGGGTTCGCGGTGCCGCTGGGGCGCTGGTTCAGGGGTCGCCTCAGCGGCTTCGTCCGGGACCTGCTGCTGTCGGAGAGAAGTCGCCGACGCGGGATCTTCAACCCGGCCTACGTCGAGCGGCTGCTGAAGCGGCACGAACGCGGCCGCGACCTGGACCTGCATCTCTGGACGCTCATCTCGTTCGAGCTCTGGTGCCGGACCTTCCTCGACAGCCGGGCCCCCCTCCGGACGGAGCGCGCCACGCCGCGCCTCCGCTCGCGGCCCACCTCGCAGGCGGCAGGGTGAGAGTGGCATGCGTCGAAGAGTCGCGTTGATCGCCGCCAGCCAGGACATCCTGGGAGGGCAGTACGTCCAGGCGCTCGCCCTGGCGACGGAGATGAGAAGGCAGGGGGATCAGGTCGACTTCATCCCGATCGACCCCCCCTTCCCGCCGGGTCTCCGCTGGCTGCGCCGCCTTCCCGTGGCGCGCACCATCCTGAATCAGGCGTTGTACCTGCCGAGTCTTCTGCGCCTGCGCCGATCGGACGTGGCGCAGGTGTTCTCCGCCTCCTATTGGTCGTTCCTTCTCGCGCCGGTGCCGGCGATCCTGGCGGCGCGCGCCCTCCGCAGGAGGGTGGTGCTCCACTATCACAGCGGAGCGGCCGAGAACCACCTGGCACGCTGGGGGATCCTGGTCCATCCCTGGCTGCACCTGGTCGACGAGATCGTCGTCCCCTCCGGCTTCCTGAGGGGGGTGTTCGAGCGCCATGGCTACCGCGCACGGGTGATCAAGAATGTCGTGGACACCTCGCAGTTCCGCTACCGGGAGCGATCCCCCCTCCGCCCCAGGCTGCTGTCGATCAGAAACCTCGAGCCCCACTACCGGGTGGACAACTCCCTGCGTGCCTTCGCCCTCCTCAGGGAACGCTTTCCCGACGCCACGCTGACGATCGCGGGCACGGGAAGCGAGGAAGGGCGGCTCCGACGGCTGGCCGCCTCCCTCGGGGCGGGCGGCGTCCGTTTCGTGGGACGGATCGAGCCCGAGGCGGTGCCGGGCCTCTACGACGAGGCCGACATCTTCGTCAACTCCTCCGTCGTCGACAACCAGCCGGTGTCGGTTCTGGAGGCGTTCGCCGCAGGGATCCCCGTCGTCTCCACCCGGACCGGCGATATCGCCGCCATGTTGCGCCAAGGAACGATCGGCCTCCTTGTGCCTCCGGGAGATCCGGTGGCGATGGCGGAGGCGGTCGTGACGCTCCTGGAGGATCCGGACCGTGCCCTGCGGATCGTCCGCGGCGCCCGGCGGGAGGTCGAGGCGTATTCCTGGCTCCGTGTGCGCGGCCAGTGGGCGGCGGTGCACGCGGGGAACGCCGCATGAGGTGGGAGCGGCTCCTCGGCATCGGGATTCCCGAGCTCGCCGTCCGGGCACGACAGGAGGCCTGGAAGTGGCTCGAGAGATCGGGCGCCGCTGTCGGACCGGAGGCCGGGCGGCGTCGCCGGCGCCCGAAGGCGGCTCCCGTCATCGAACCGCTCCCGGGACGCTTCTTCGACGGTGCCTCGAGCGCGGCGACGCCCGCCCTCCTGGCGGGCCGGCTGCCCGACGCGCACGATCGGGTCGTGGCCGCGGCGGAGCGGATCTGCCGGAGGCGCTTCGATCTGCTGGGCTACCGCGGGCTGTCGTTCGGCGATCCGGTCGACTGGCGCCTCGATCCGGTCTCGGGCCGCCGCGCGCCTGTCTGCCACTGGAGCCGGATCGATCCTCTCGATGCCGACCAGGTCGGAGACGTGAAGGTGATCTGGGAGCTGAACCGTCACCAGTGGCTGGTGCGACTCGGACAGGCGTACCGCTTGACGGGAGAGGAGCGCTACGCGCAGACGTTCGCCGCCTACGTCGGGGAATGGCTCCGGGCCAATCCCCCCGGCACGGGGATCAACTGGGCGAGCAGCCTGGAGGTGGCCCTGCGTCTCATCTCGTGGTGCTGGACGCTCCTCCTCTTCAGGGAATCGTCGGTGCTGTCCGCCGGGTTGCTGACCGACCTGCTCTCCGGCGTCGCGGCGCACGCCTCCCGCGTGGAGAGATATCTGTCCCATTACTTCTCCCCGAACACACATCTCACGGGGGAGGCGCTCGGTCTGTTCTATGCCGGGGTCGTCTGCGCGGGGACACCACGGGCGGCGCGCTGGCGCGACCTGGGAGGGCGCATCCTGGCGCGGCAGATCGAGCGTCAAGTCCTGCCGGACGGCGTCCATTTCGAGCGCTCGACCTGCTACCAGCGCTACACGACGGAGATCTATCTTCACTTTCTGATCCTGGCCGGCAGGAACGGAGTGGCGATCCCGCCGACCATGGGAGAGCAGGTCCAGAGCACGGTCGATTTCCTGCTGGCGGTCCGCCGTCCGGATGGATCGATCCCTCAGATCGGCGACGCCGACGGCGGCCATCTCCTGCCGCTGGCCGACAGGGAGCCGGGGGACCTGCGCGGCGTTTTCTCGACCGCGGCGGCCCTCTTCGGCCGGGCCGACTTCGCCTGGGCCGCCGGGGGAGCATCACCGGAAACGCTCTGGCTGCTCGGCCCGGCCGGGCTCCAGACCCTCGATCGCCTCCCGCCTGCACCCCCCGCGTCGGATCCCTCCCGTCTGTTCGCGCAGGGAGGGTACGCCGTGATGCGCAGCGGGTGGGGGCCCGAGGCCCACCATCTGATCTTCGACGCGGGACCGCTCGGCTGCCCCGTGAGCGCGGGGCACGGTCACGCCGATCTCCTCGCCATCCAGTGCTGCGCAACCGGTGTGCCGTACGTCACCGACCCGGGGACCTACTGCTACACCACGGATCCGGAGTCCCGAAACTTCTTCCGCGGCACCGCCGCCCACAGCACCGTGATGGTGGATGGCCTGAGCCAGGCCGTTCCGGCCGGACCGTTCGCATGGCAGGCCCGACCCCGGGCGCGCCTTCGACGATGGTTGTCCACGGAAGCTTACGATTTCGCCGATGCCGACCACGACGGCTACCGGCGGCTGCCCGATCCCGTCGTCCATCGTCGCCGAGTGCTCTTCGTGAAACCCCGCTACTGGGTCCTGGTGGACGATGTCGACGGGGAGGGGTGCCGCCGCGTCGAGATACGCTTCCAGTTCGCCCCCCTCCGCCTGACCGTCGACCCCCGGCTCTGGGCCAGGGCGCACGGGCGGGATGGGAGGGACCTGCTGATTCGCCCCTTCGCGACGGTGCCTCTCGGCGCCGATCTTCACGAGGGGGAGAGCGCGCCGATCCAGGGCTGGTTCTCCCCCGACTATGGCCGGCGGCAGCCCGCCCCCGTCCTGGTGTACTCGGCCGTGACACGCCTGCCGGTCCGCGTCGTGACGCTGCTCCTCCCGGTCGCCGGTCCCTCCCCCCCCCCGGCCGTGTCCGCGCTCGCCGGAGAGGGGCGCGGGCCGGCCGGACTGATCTTCGAGCATCCCCGCGAGATCGTCCGCTTCGATGAGACGGGGTTCGAGGTCGGGCGCGGGTAGCCTCGCATGTGCGGGATCGCCGGCATCGTCAGGTTGGATCCGCGCGAGCACGTCGATGCGCCGCGCCTCGAGCGGATGGGAGATGCGCTGCGCCATCGCGGCCCGGACGGCGAGGGACTCTGGGTCGAGGGGTCGGTCGGGCTCGCCCACCGGCGGCTGGCGATCGTCGACCTGACGACGGGCCAACAGCCGATGGCCAACGAGGACAGAAGCGTCTGGATCGTCTACAACGGCGAGATCTACAACCACGCAACGCTCCGCCGGGAGCTCGAGGCCCTTGGGCATCCCTACCGGACCCGGAGCGACACGGAGACGATCCTCCACCTTTACGAGGAAGAGGGCGAGCGCTGCGTCGAGCGCCTGCAGGGCATGTTCGCGTTCGCCTTGTGGGACATTGCCCGCAAGCGGCTTCTCCTGGCGCGTGACCGACTCGGGATCAAGCCGCTGTACTTCGCCTGCACCGGTCAGGAGCTGATCTTCGCCTCGGAGATCAAGGCGGTCCTGGCGGCGGGGGCGATCCGTCCGTCGCTCAACGAGGCGGTCCTCCCCGAGTTCCTCGCCACACGCTTCGTCTCCGGCCCCGAGACCTTTTTCCGCGGCGTGCGCAAGCTCCTGCCGGGACGCACGCTGTCCTGGTCACCCGCCGGGGGGTTCCGTGAGCGCCGCTACTGGCGGCTGAGCGCGGAGATCGACGACTCGCCGGCGCCGCTCAAGGAGCGCGCCCGCGAGGTCCGCGCCGCGCTCGAGGCGGCCGTCAGGAGCCACCTCATGTCCGACGTGCCGCTCGGGCTGTTCCTCTCCGGCGGCATCGATTCGAGCGGGCTGGCGGCGCTCATGGCTCCGATGGTGAGCGAGCCGATCCGCACCTTCGCCGTGGGCTTCTCCGACCCCGGCGCGAACGAGCTGGCGTACGCCCGTCTGGCGGCCCGCGCCGTGAGGGCCGAGCACCGCGAAGTGGTGGTCTCCCCGGACGATTTCTTCCGGGCGCTGCCCCGCCTGGTGTGGCACGAGGACGAGCCGATCGCCTTCCCCTCGAGCGTGCCGCTGCATTTCGTCTCGCGCCTGGCGCGGGCGCACGTCAAGGTGGTGCTGACGGGAGAGGGAGCCGACGAGCTTTTCCTGGGCTACAACCGGTACCGCGTGACGGCCTGGAATGAACGGCTCGGAAGGGCCTACCGGGGCCTGCTCCCGGGGCCGCTGCGCGGCGGTCTGGGCCGGCTGGCGCAGGCTCTCCCGGAGCCGCTCCGGCGCTACGCCGAGCGCTCCTTTCTGACCTTGCCGTCCGGACCCCGCGAACTGTTCTGCGAGAATTTCGCCGTTTTCCCCCAGGCGCTCCAGCGGCACCTGCTCGCCGACCCCGGACTTCTGGCCGCCCGGGATCCGTATGCGGAGGCGCTGCGCTGCTACGCCGAGGCGGCCGGCGGCACCC
>JBIOWS010000326.1:0-5919 GCA_044868745.1 Candidatus Polarisedimenticolia bacterium | reverse complement strand
ATTTTCGAAGGCCGCCACCAAGGCAACGCCGCCGAACGACTCGAAACCTGCGAGCAGGCTGCGGATGAGCGACTCGATGCGCTGGTCCCGGACCAGCCGTACATCCGTCCAGCGGGAGTATTCGAGGCGGGAGGCAAAAAAATGGATCCGCTCCCCCCTTCCGCTGAGGTAACGGACCACAACTTCGCCGAAATCGTGCTGAGAGAATACGCCCGGGAGGTGCTTGAAGTGGGAAAGCGGGGAAACCTGGTGGGGGCGGAGCACCCGGACCATGTCGTAAAGGACGCTCTTGCCCCCTCTGTAGCCGGCCCGCCGCATCCGGTGCAGCACATCGGCCGTCTTCAGAGATGGATCATCCTCGAGCAGCTCGGCAATCCGCGAGCGGAACGCTTCGACCACGCTTGGACGCCCCACGCCGTGCTGGCGATTCGACGCCACCTCCGGCGTGCCGATCCCAAGGTCGAACAATTCCCGCGAATCGTCCGTGACGAGCGAAACGCCTGTCTGGCGATCGTCCTTTCGACCAGTCATCCTGCTCGCGGGATCTGGATCTGCTGTCTAGCGATGGGTTTCATCAGCCTCCTCGTCCTCCGGGACACGCGACCTAGGTCGCCAGCGTTGACGTCAGCAGATTAGCGGAACCCTGGGGCATCGTCAAGCGGTGCATTTCCGGAAACATGGTGAGTCAGTTTCCGGAAGATCGGTTGAGATCTCCGCAGCAGCCGATTTCAGCAGGAGGCCTTCGGGTACCGGGGTGCCGATTTCCGCAGCGCGGTTGGCTCGTAGCCTCGCCTCTCCGCGTACTCTTATGAAGACAGCCCTCAGAGACAAGAGAGCGGCGCGGCATCGATCTCGGTGTCGCGCGAGCCGACCTCTCGACCGGCCTCATCATAAGTCCCGGGGCCGCTACAGTTCACACCTCGCACCAGGTAGAAGAAGCCGGTCCCTCCGGCAGGTGAGCCACTGAGCACGAGGGCACTCTCCCCGAGATCGTTCGCCAGACACCCCTGGATGGCCGGGGTGAAGACACCTCCGTTGCTGAGCAAGGCTCGCAGGTCGCTTTGCACGACGTCATACCCCGTGGCGTCGGGCAGTGAATCCCATCCGAGCACATTCGTCCTTCCGAACTGAACCATGACTACGGACGGCGATCCGGCGGGGACCGGGGCATTGTCCACGACTCCATCGCAATTGTTATCGATGCCGTCGCAGACCTCGGGAGAGGGCGAGCCTGGGACACACGAGTCCACCCGGTCCGTGCAGGAACCGGTGCTCGCACACTGACCAACGCCACAGGAGGTGGCGAAGCCATCCACGCTTCCGTCACAATTATCGTCCACGCCGTTGCAGACCTCGGTGGCACCGGGGTGGATGGCGGGGTTGCTCTCGTTGCAGTCACCCTGACACTTGCTGAAACCATCCCCGTCGTGATCCAGCGAAGGCGCAAAGGCATACCGGCCGCCCGTGTTGAGATACGAGCCGCCGAAACCACCCCAGACGACCATCTGGCTGCCCATCCAGACCGCGCTGTGGAAATGGCGGGGGGAGGCGGCCATCTTGGTGGAGGTGGGGATCCAAGTGTCGGCGGCGGCGTCGTACAGGGCCCCCGTATTGAAATTCGAGGCACCGACACCTCCCCAGACGACCACGAAGCTCCCCGCCCAGACCGCGCTGTGCAAGCTGCGAGGTGAGGGAGCATTCGTCGTGGAGGTGGGCGTCCAGGTGTCGGTGACGGGGTCGTACCGGCCGCCGGTGTTGAGATAGGAACCGCCACCCCACACGATCATGTGGCTTCCCGTCCAAACGGCGGTATGGGAATCCCGCGGGTCAGGTAGGTCGTCGAGGGAACCGTCGTCCCAGAATTCATCGTCCAGGCACGAAGAACTTGGAGAGACCTCCGCTCGCTCCTGCAGGGGTGTCGGGAGCAGACCCTCAGGCGCGCGGGCCGCATGCACCGCCTGCTCGTCGAGACGGCCCTCCACCGAACGCCACCACTCGTCCCACTCCAACTTGCGCACGACGAAGGTGACGACGCGAACGTGACCCTCTTCCCTCTCTAAAACCGTGCGCATGGAGAATACCTGGCGTTCCTCAGTGAGCGGCCCGATATCACCGCCCCGTGCCGGAAGGCCGGCGAGATAGCGATTGAACTGGTCCGGGGGAAGCTCGAGGCGCGACCGATTCTGCTTCTCGCTACTGACGGCCTCCGTTCCGGCATCGAGTCCTCCCCTTCCCCCTGGCTGGATGCGGATGATCTCGGTCACCGTCCGCCCGGGCTCATCGGCCCGAGGATCAAGTCGACCATTTGCGAGGTCCTCGTGCAGCTCTTCTCCTCGCCGCCGCGCCTCGGAGTTGATCACGGAGTCGTTGTCGAAGAAGTTCCGAGCCAGGCGGTCCACGAGAACCGGCCGCGCCAGGCACTCATGAACGAGAAGCGGGTCGTCCCCTAGAGCCGCGAAGAGTTGTCGAAGCCTTCCCGGCATCTGCGTCTTTGTGGTCATGCGCTCGAGTTCCCGCCGCAGCATGTCGGAGGTCACGCTCGTCTTCCAGAACGACTCAAGCGCGATCGTCTGCTTGAGGTAGGTGCGGACCTTTCTCTCGAGAGCCTCGCGGGGCACAGCCTCCTCGAAGGGTCGGGAGGCGCCAGTTTGGTAGGAGTAGTACACGCGCTCGATCGCCTCCTGAGCGCGGACACGCTCCTCGAACGACAGCTCTCGGGCCTCGACCGCCGCGCTCGAGAAGAGGAGTCCGGCGACCACAGGGAAGACTGGTAAGCGGAGCCGTCCCATGATCTGCTCGTGGAGGTTGTATCTTGGCCGGTGCTTTAATACTCACTCCCACAGCCAATTGCGGTCAAGGGATACTTCCGCCAGATCCGGACGCTTACTCCATAGGGGCGCCGTACAGGCGCGGGCGGATGCGCAGGATGCGAGCCGCTCGGACTGCTGTCCCGAACCGAGCGCACTTCTTACCGTGTTGTAGTGTCGATTTGAATGATTTAGAAGCCGACCGCGCGGGCCCGCTCGCCGGGGCAGATCACCCCGAACTTGCTCGTGTAGCCGAGAGGAACGTCGAAGTAGCAGCCGCGTTCGAGGTCGTACACCTCGCAGGAGTCGAACGGACGCGAGTAGATGTGGACGGAGAGGGCGCGGGCGGCGTATGCCTCAAGGTTGTGGACCGAGTGGACAGGCTCGAGGGGATCCACGGCGGCTGGATGCTCCGGGTCCATCTGGTAACAGATGGAGGGCTCGAGGCGGCAGGTGCGGGCCGCCGGATCGCGATCGACGACGCGGTAATTCCGCACCTCGAGACGGCCGATCGGCACCCCCATCCAGCACTCCTGTCCGCGGTGGTTGTGGATCGACGAGGACTGTCCGGGCTCCCAGCCGATGGCGACCACCTCGAACAGCTCGCAGCGGTGGATGAGATTGCGCGTGTAGTGCGTCGGGGCGAAGAACAGGTAGGGACCGAGGGAATCGGGGTCGAGAATCGTCCGGCCGATCTCCTCCAGCACGGTCCGATGGGTGAAAGATGTGGCGGGGATGCGGCACAGCCCTTCGACCAGATCCCGGATCGCACGCGTCGCCACAACACCTCCGCCCACAAGGTACCACAAACCGCGACCGGCGCCTCTCCCTACCTGGAGAGGGGGACCCCCTCCAGGGAGGTCAGTCTTCCGACCGGATACAGCCCGAAGCGCGAGTCCCACCACGGCGATCGCTGATAGAAGAAGGCGAGGCGGGCCTCCGGGCTGCCTGCGAAGTCGCTGTCGGCGCCGAGTTTCGCCTCGAACTCTTCCTTCAACTTCGGGTCTTTGGCCAGCATCTCCCCTGCGATCGCCTCCATCACGTACGCTTCGGCGTACTCCTTGCGCTCGAAGATCGAGTTGAAGAAGCCCCAGGCGACGGCCGAGTCGGGGCCGTCCGGCTCCAGGAAGTGGATGGCGACCCGGGCTGCCCGCTGGTCGAGCGGGACGACGGCCGAGCCGGTTGGGAACGACATCGTCTCCCGAACGGGGGAGCAGCGGACCTGTGGCTTCGTCGCCGGAGGCGTCCCCTCCCCTGGATAGAAGAGGATCTGACGCCCCTCGAACGGATGGTCGAGCCAGCGCGCCGCCTCGCAACGGTAGGTATCGACCTCGGTGACCCAGGCGTGCGAGGTGTGGACCATCCTCAGGCCATGGGCGGCCAGGACATCGACGACCTGCGTCCAGGAGGCGGGGACGATGTAGGCGACGGGCGGCGCGACCGCCTGCGTCACTTTCAAGGACACCTGCCGCGGCACGGTGATCAGGAGAGGCTCGCGAGTGTATTCCGTGCGCAGGCTTCCGGAGCTCGCGCTCTTCTCCCGCCTGGACCGGTACCCTCGGTATGCGAACTCCTCGGTCCTGCCGTCCGCCTCGAGACGCAGGGGGAAGCTCGCGCCCGGCTCGTACTTCCTCCCGGACGCGATGGTCGCCGCATCGGCATCGCGGTTCATCGCGACGAGCGCCGTGGCGTCGCGGTTGGCGACCTCCAAAAGCGCTCGGAGGAGCTCGTAGGTGCCGGTGACGCGGGTGCGGTAGTCCTTCAACATGTGCGTCTCGACCAGCACACCGGTGCGGTTCTGCAGGATCGTGTAGCCGGTCGAGAATCGGGGCGGGTCCTGCCCAATGACCATTCCCTTGCTGGGGTCGCCGTCGTCCTTCAGGAGGATGAACGGGGCGATCAGGTGACCCGCCTTGCCGACCGACGCCTCGAGATAGGGGGCGAGGACGTTTCGCCTCCACTCGGCCAGCGGGGGGAAGACATCCGGGCCGGTGTCCAGGCCGTAGGTCGTGTCGTACTCGAAATCAGCCCCGTCGGTCGTGTGCGTGTCCACGAACAGGTCCGGCAGCCACCTGTTCCACAGCTTCAGGAAGGCGCGCGTCTCCGGCGCATCCGCCTTGAGATAGTCGCGGTTCAGATTCAGGTTCCGCGCCTGCGTGCGCCACCCCGTCTTCTCGGGACCGCTCTGGTTGATGCGGTTGTACGGCCCGAACCGTTCGTGGCCGTCCGCGTTGTAGATCGGGATCGTCACCACGACCGCCCGGCTCAGCAGGGCTGCCTTCTCCTTGGTGACCACCAGGTCACGCAGCAGCGCCAGCGAAGCGTCCTTGCCGTCCATCTCCCCTGCGTGGATGGCATTCTGGATCAGCACGATCGGCCGCTTCGCCCTGCGCAGTGTGGCGGGATCGAACACACCGTCCCTCGAGACGATGACGGCGATGAGGTCGCGCCCCTCGCCCGTCTTCCCGAACGACTCGATCCTCACCGTCCGGGGCGCCGCGGCGGCGATCCTCCGGACATAGGCGATCGTCTCGTCGTACCGCGGGGTGCTGCGGTAGTCGCTGACCTCGGCCGGGGTGCGCCAGTCAGCGACGGGGGTTCGCGACCCGCTCTGCTGCGGGTACATCGGACCCCACGACTCCAACAGAAGGAAAGGCAAAGAGAGAATGATGGCTCGCTTCATGCGCCCTCCACTATGCGGGCTATCCGTAACTTTGCTCGGGGTGCAGGAGAACCAGGAGCAGTGAGAACGCCGGGGGGTAGACCACGTCGAACAGTCGCCAGGCGACCAGCAGGCCGGCGATCGACAGCATCGGGTTCTGTGCCAGGGTCTTGAGGATCGGCCCCAACGAATCCGGCATCAGGCCCTCGACGATGCCGGCGCCGTCCAGGGGTGGGAGCGGGATGAGATTGAACAGGAAGAGCAGAACGTTCAGGTTCAGGGCGACCGACAGGCAGAACGCCAGCGGGTAGTAGATCGACCCCGCCGCCGTTCCCGGCGTCGGCTCGACGATATGGCTGAAGTTCGCGTGGGCCGGCGCGATGAACAGGCCGGCGATCAGCATGATCTTGAGCGCGACGAAGACGATCGACGCCAGCAGCAGGTTCGCCC
>JBIOWS010000325.1:0-2942 GCA_044868745.1 Candidatus Polarisedimenticolia bacterium | reverse complement strand
TTCCGTTGTCCCTTTCCCGGTCGGTTCTTGGGTCTCCGCCGTCGCGGGCGCCTCCGCCGCGAGCGGGGCGGCGACCGGCGCCTGCCGCGCCGGCTGCGACTCGATCGCGTGCCTCACCGCCTCCTCGGAGAAATCGACGACCAGGCCGTCTTCGGTCGGCACGATGGCGTACGGGTGCGGAGCCCTCAAGTCGAGGACGACCCGCACGACCGGCTTCGGCTTGGTGGCGAATTGGGCGACCCGCACCCTCGACAGGATCTGGGATGACACGGGAATCGACTTGGCTGGAGTCCGGTCGATGATTCCCGGGAGATCGATCACCAGGCGTGCCGGGCTCTTCAGCTCGAAGTGCTCGTGGTTCAGTCCTCCATCCGCCGTCAGGACGATCGCCCGTTCCGGGTCGGTGCCGCGGGATTCCACCGACAGGAGGGCCTTCGCCGGTGACCCGCCTGTCGCCGGGACGCGGGTGACCTGCACGGGGCCGCCGGGCGCTGCCGTGGGCTGCTGCGCACGCGCGGCCGGCCGCTGCGCGGGAGCTTCGGGCCTCGGCTTCAGCTCGGCTTTGCTGCCGGCCTGCTCCTGCCGGCCGGCCGCGGCGGCCTCCTCGAGAGTCTCGAGCGCAGCGCCTTCGGCCGACTCTTCCCGGGGACCTTCCCCTTGGGCAGCCGTCTCTCCCGCAGCTGGCGCCTCGGCGGATTGGCCTTGGGGCTGACCGGATGACTCCTCCTCCCCGGCGACAACGAGCGGCTCGGGAGCGTTCCCCGCATCCCCGAGGGACGGGAAATCGACCACCAGGTCGTGGCCCTCCAGACGGATCGCATGCTGTGAGGCGACCACGTTCTTGAACTCGAACTTGGCGATCGTCCCGCCATCGACGCTCTCGACGGTGGACACGCGAACCCCCTCGACCTGGGGCGTGCCGATGCGGACCTCTTGGGCGAGCCCTTCGACGTGGACGTCCAGCAGCTCGAGGATGAGGGTCGAGGGGTCGGGCTGGTAGGAGGTGTAGCTGAACGGGTAGTTCCCGTGCAGCACGACCTCGGTCCCCGCCGGCGTCGCCTGATGGTCGATGCTGTTGATGACCACCGCGGACGGAGCGTTCAGCACCGCCTGACCCGGCTCGCTGACGGGCGGATTGCCCGAGCAACGCAGGGCGGCCGCGGCGATCGCGAGCAGAAGCGCGACCTTCCCGTACCTCATAAGCTTTCCTCCTCCGCTGGCGTCAGCTTCTTGGTCACGTCCCTGTACGGCTTGATGCTCCTGGGGTCATTGATGTCCTGACGGAACACCACGGTCCCCGTCCTGCGGTCGATGCGGATGATCTTCCCGTCGTAGAGGGCGTCGCCCACGCGCAGAAAATAGCCCTTGTTGTCGCTGCCGTTGAAGAAGGCGATGTGTCCCCGGCCCTTCTGGACGATGCCCACCAGATCCACCTCGGAGATGAGCATTCCGGCGATGCCGCGCGGCCGCGGGCCCTTGCCGATCTGGTTGAGAGCATCGACCAGGGACCGGAAGGGGTCGCGGCGACCCGCCGGGTCGTACGTGAACCCACGACCGGAGAGCATCGCCTCGTTGTCCTGCATGATGCGGTTGATCGTCTCGGCCGCGTCCTGCGGCGCCGCGACAGGTGGGGCCGGGGCCTGCTGCTCCTGGCAGAGCACCCGATCCCCTGCCAAGGTCAGCAGCGCCCCGAGACCGAGGAGAATTGCCAAGTCGGGACGTGGACGCTTCACTGCGGTTGCTCCTGCTGCTGCTGAGCCTTCTCGTCGTACACGAAGGTCGTCGCGGTGAAGGTGGAGCGGATCGACCCGCGTCCTGAAGTCTGGGCGGCGATCGACACTCCGCTGACGTTGATGATTCGGGAGTACTTGCTGATCCGATCGAAAAAGACGCCGAGGTCGTGATAATCGCCCACGATGTCCATGACGATCGGGAACTCCTTATAGAACTCCACCGGTCGCAGAGCCCCGGGGTTGAACTGCTTGAGATCTAAGTTCGACTGATCCGCCAGGTTCTTCACCCATTTCAGGAGCTCGCCGGTCTCCGGCTCGGTCGGCAGGATGGCGAGGAGGTCGCTCAGCTTGGCCTGCAGATTTTCGATCTCCCTCTCGAATTCGGGCAGCTTCGCCTCAATCGCCTGCCCCTTGCGGATCTCTGTCTGCAGCTCCTCGAGATGCGCCCGGTCGGCGATATTCCGCCGGCTCATCTCTCCGAAGTTCGGGTAGGCCTTCCAGGCGACGGCGACGAGGACTCCCGCCAGGGCGGCCACCAGCAGGAACTGGCCCCAGAACGGCAGCTTCTTGAAATCCATCCCTCCGCCCTCCCTAGCCGCCCGACGGCTGCACGGTCTCCGGCCCGGCCTGCCCCTCGGGGGGCGCCTCGGCCTGCCCCTCGGGGTGCGGCAGGAACTGGCAGGTCAGGGAAAAGGTCACCCCCACGGGGATCGAGGAAATGGGGCCCAGGACCACGTTCTGGAAATAGCGGGAGCCCGTCAGGTTGTTGTAGAAATTCGAGACGGCATTGTAGGTCGTCGCCCGGCCCTGCATCTGTACGTTGAAGCCCGACTCGTTCATCGCGTCGAGCCACAGGAAATCCGGAAGCTGCTTGCTCACCTCGTCCAGGAGGTGCACCGGCCCACTCTGGTTGCGCTTGAGCTGCGTGATGAGGGCGATTTTTCGTTGCAGAAGCTCCTTCTTGGCCTTGTATTCCTCCCCTTTTTTGATGATCGCCTGCAGCCTCTCCCTCTCCTGCTCCGCCTTGGCGATCTCGCGGGCGAGCGCGAGGTGCTCGCTGGCGAGGCTGTACCACCGCCAGCCGATGAACAACAGCGCCAGGACCACGACGGCAGTCAGAAGCGCGTTCTGACCGAGCGTGCCCACGCCCTCGAACCTTGGAACTCTGGCCGCTTTTGCCTTCGTCTGCTGGCCCGTCGCCAGTAGATT
>JBIOWS010000324.1:0-2562 GCA_044868745.1 Candidatus Polarisedimenticolia bacterium | reverse complement strand
GCGGCCGACGCGGAGGGGGGAGCCCCCTACATCTTCAAAGATCCACGCGATCCCGACAGGAACATCGGCTTCGAGGTCGATCTGATCGAGGCTCTGACGCGCGAGCTTCACCGGCCGATCAGTTTCTACCAGTACGACTACAAGAGCCTGATCCCGGGGGTGCAGCGCGGCGATTTCGATTTCGCCATGAACGGCCTCGAGGTCACTGCCGACCGCCAGGCGCGCGTGCACTTCAGCCGTCCTTATTACATCTTCCGCCTGCAGCTCGTGGTCCGGGCCGAGGAGAAGCGCTTCCACACCCTGAGCGGCTGCCGATCGCTCGGCTGCGTCGTCGGCACGCTCGAGGATACGGCCGCCGAGCGGCTGCTCGACAAGATGGGACTGGCAAAGCGCGTTTACGACGGCCAGGTGGAGCCGTACCGCGACCTCGGGCTGGGGCGGATCGACGCCGTCCTCCTCGACCTGCCGATTGCCCTCTACTACGCCAGGCCGAATCCGAAACTCAAGTTCGCGGGCGAGCCTGTCGACCGTGGGTATTACGCCATCGCCCTCCGACCGGGGAACGAAGCCCTGGCGGACGAGATCGACGCGGCTCTGGAGAGGCTGCTGCAGGGCGGGGAGCTGCGACGCGTCCTGGAGAAGTGGGAGTTGTGGAACGACGATCAGAGGGAGCTGACGAGCGCCAAGGCGCGCGATGTCCTCGCCGAGTCGCGCCGCCAGTGGAGCTTCGACAGCTACGCACCGCTTCTGGCGCGCGGCTCGTGGGTGACGATCGAGATCGCCGTCGCCAGCATGCTTCTGGCGATCGGCCTCGGCCTGCCGGTGGCCCTCTCCCGGCTCTATGGGCCCGCCCCCCTCCGCGGCCTCGCGACGATGTACGTCGAGTTCTTCCGGGGGATCCCGGTCCTGCTGCTGCTGTACTTTCTCTACTACGGTCTGGCCGACCTGTCCGGATTCTACGGGCTGGGGCTCCTGAAGCTGGCTCCTTTGCAAGCTGCGATCCTCGGCCTTGGGCTCAATTACTCATCCTACGAGGCGGAGATCTACAGGGCGGGGCTCAGCTCCGTGCCGACCGGCCAGTGGGAGGCGGCGGCGACGCTCGGCATGACGCGTTCCCTGACCTTTCGGAGGATCATCCTGCCGCAGGCGATCCGCGTGATCCTGCCACCGATGACCAGCGATTTCGTGGCACTCTTCAAGGACACCAGCATCGTCAGCATGATCGCCGTGGTCGAGCTGAGCAAGGAGTACCAGATCCTGTCGAAGTCGAGCATGAAGTACCTGGAGATCGGCCTGCTGACGGCGCTTCTGTACCTGGTGATGTCGGTGCCGCTCGGCTACCTCTCCCGTCACCTGGAGCGCCGCTGGGGCAGGGGAGCTCTGTGACCGGCGAGCTGATCAGTCTCACCGACCTGCGCAAGCGTTTCGACGGCCGCCGGGTCCTCGACGGCGTCAGCCTGACGGTCAACCCCGGGGAGACCGTCGCCCTGATCGGCCCGAGCGGCGGAGGCAAGTCGACACTCTTGCGTTGCATCAACGGGCTCACGCCGTTCGATGACGGCGAGGTGCGCGTCGGGACGCGCCGCCTCGTGGCGGGATCGGAGCGCAGCGAGAACGCCGACAGCGCCCGGCAGATCCGCCGGCTGATCGGCATGATCTTCCAGGACTTCCAGCTGTTCCCCCACCTCACGGCGATCCAGAACATCGTGGAGGCGCCGATCCGTGTCCTCGGGCAGAACCGCCGCGAAGCGCTGGAGCGCGGGCGGGCTCTCCTACTGCGCGTCGGGCTGGAGGGGCACGCCGACGCCTACCCGCGCCAGCTCTCGGGAGGGCAGAAGCAGCGGGTGGCGATCGCCCGGGCCCTGGCGATGTCGCCGCGCGGCCTGCTCTGCGACGAGATCACCAGCGCCCTCGACCCCGAGCTGAAGATGGAGGTCCTGGCGGTCCTCGAGGATCTAAAGCGGGACGGCATCACCCTGATCACGGTGACTCACGAGATCGGCTTCGCCCGCCGGGCCGCCGACCGCGTCGTCGTCCTCGACAGCGGTTCCATCATCGAGGACGGCCTACCGGCGCAGGTCCTCGACCATCCCCGGACGCAGCGCACGCAGCAGTTCCTCAGACGCATCCTGGTCTAACCCGGCGAGGCGATCAGTGGACACCGCTCATCAGGCGGCGGACGGGCGCGACGATCAGGAACAGCACGAGCGCGGCGCCGATCGTCGCGGCGGCCACGATTCCGAACAGGGTGGTGAGGGGAACGCTGGCGGTGAACCCCGCGATCCACCCCGCCAGCTTGTTGCCGGCTGCGATCGAAAGGAACCAGAGGCCGATCATCAGGCCGACGACGCGGGCGGGGGCGAGCTTGGTGACCACGCTGTTCCCCACGGGGCTCAGGCAGAGCTCGCCCACCACCTGCAGGAAGTAGGCGGCCACCAGCCACAGGGAGCTCACCTTGGCTCCGGCCGAGCTCTGCGCCATGGCACCGGCCGGTAGCAGGAGGACGAACGACAGCCCCGCGAACAACAGCCCGAGGGCGAATTTCGCGGGGGTCGAGGGCTC
>JBIOWS010000323.1:0-13568 GCA_044868745.1 Candidatus Polarisedimenticolia bacterium | reverse complement strand
GTACGTACTGGAGTATCCGGAGATGCACCGCCTGGTGGCCAGCCGGAGCCCGGTGCTGCGCGCCCTGCACGACTACATGACACGTCTCGACCCCGGGCCGCACAAAGCGACGATGCTGAAGCCTTTCCACCGCCAGGCGCGGGCCGAGTTCTGCTCGGCTTGCCACAAAGTCCACCTCGACGTCCCGGTGAACCATTACCGCTGGTTCCGCGGCTTCAACGAGTACGACGCGTGGCAGGGGAGCGGCGTGTCCGGGCAGGGTGCCCGGGCCTTTTACTACCCGCCGAGCGCGCGGGACTGCGCCGACTGCCACATGCCGTACGTGCGCTCCGGCGACCAGGGGAATCGCGACGGCTTCGTCCACTCGCACCGTTTCCCGGCCGCCAACACCGCCGTGCCGTTCGCCAACCACGACGAGGCTCAGCTGAAGGCGAGCAGCGATTTCCTGACCGCGGACATCCTCAGCGTGGATGTCTTCGCCGCCTCGGAGCAGATCCCCTCGAAGGGGGAGGCCGAGGCGCCGCGCCGGCCGGCGCCGCCGTCCCTCGAGCCGAGGGCGGCCGTGCTGTTCCCGGAGCTGCCCGAAGGAGGGGGACCGGGAGAGGGCGGGGTGCTGCCGTCCGGGGAAGGGGGTCGCGCCGCGTCGCCGCGCACCACTCGTCCCGCCCCGATCGCCCCGCTCGACCGGGCCGCTCCCTTTCTCCGAGCCGGCCGCGCCTACCGGATCGACGTCGTCGCCCGCACCAGGAACATCGGGCACTTCTTCCCGGGAGGGACGGTCGACGCGTTCGATGTCTGGCTGGAGCTGAAGGGGGAGGACGCCGCGGGCCGCGTGATCTACTGGAGCGGTTATGTCGAAGACGGCGGGCGCGGTCCGGTGGAGGCGGGGGCCCACCGCTACCGGTCGCTCCTGATCGACGCGCACGGCAACGAGATCAACAAGCGAAACGCCTGGGCGGCCCGCGCCCTCGTCTATGCCCGGCTCATTCCTCCCGGAGCCGCCGACGTCGGTCGGTTCCGCGTGGTGATCCCGCGCGGGGCCCGCGGACCGATCACCTTCACTGCGCGGATGAACTACCGGAAGTTCTCGTGGTACAACACGCGCTTCTCCTTCGCCGGCGTGCGTGACCCGGGCGTCGCGGGCTTCGAGGTCTCGCCCCATTTCGATGACGGTCCCTTCGAATTCACCGGGGACACCTCCGGCGTCTCGGGAAGGATCAAGGCGATCCCGGACCTTCCGGTCATCGTGGTCGCCGAGGACCGTATCGTCCTGCCGCTGACCGGGGACGGAACCGGCGTGCCGCCCGCGCCGCCGCCGCAGCGGCTCGACCGGGAACGCTGGAACGATTACGGGATCGGCATGCTGCTGCAGGGAGATCTGGTGTCGGCCAGGGCCGCCTTCGAGAAGGTGACGGGGATCGACCCCCAGTACGCCGACGGCTTCGTCAACCTCGGCCGCGTCCTGGTCCAGGAGGGGGACGACGAGGCGGCGGTGCCGATCCTGGAGCGAGCCCTGGGGATCGATCCCGATCTTGCCAGCGGTCACTATTTCCTGTCTCTGGCGTTCAAGGCGCGCGGCCGCTACGAGGAGGCCCTGGCCCACCTGAGGACCGCCGCCTCGAGATTCCCGCGCGACCGTGCCGTGCGCAACCAAATCGGCCGGATCCTGTTTCTGCAGAGACGCCACCGGGACGCGATCGCGGAGTTCGAGGAGACGCTGCGCGTCGACCCGGAGGACCTGACGGCGCACTACAACCTGATGCTCTGCTACCGGGCCCTGGGCGACCGGGACCGCGAGCGACGCGAGGAGACGCTCTATAGCCGCTTCAAGGCCGACGAGGCCGCCCAGGCGATCACCGGCCCCTACCGCCGTCTGAAGGCCGAGGACAACCTGGAACGTCAGCCGATCCACGAGCACGCCAACCGCTACGCGCCTCCCGCCGCGCACACTCTGGCCCGGGGCGACGCCCGCCCCGGCGGCGCCGGACGATGACCAAGGCTCCTCGGCGCCGGTTCGCCGAAGCGCTCCTGGCCTGCGGGGCGCTCGCTCTGGGCGGGTGCCGCGCCAAGGAACAAACTCCGGCGACGGGGCCATCCGCGGCCGCTTCGCCGATCCCGGTCGTGTTCACCGACGTGACCAGGGAGGCCGGCCTGACGTTCGTCCACAACAGCGGTGCCTACGGGAAGAAGTACCTGCCGGAGACGATGGGATCCGGTTTGGCTTTCCTCGACTACGACGGCGACGGACGGCAGGATCTGTTCTTCGTCAACGGCGCCGACTGGCCGGAGCACCACCGCCGGATCACCACCCAGGCCCTCTACCGCAACCGGGGAGACGGCACCTTCGAGGACGTGACCTCGAAAGCCGGACTGGCCGTGGAGCTGTACGGGATCGGCGTCGCGGCGGCCGATTTCGACAACGACGGTGACGCCGACCTGTTCGTCAACGCGCTCGGCCCCGACCGCCTGTTCCGCAACCGCGGGGACGGGACGTTCGAGGACGTGACGCGCCGCGCGGGAGTGTCGGACCCGGCATTCGGGTCGAGCGCGACTTGGCTCGACTACGACCGCGACGGGCTTCTCGACCTGTTCGCCTGCAACTACGTGCAGTGGAGCGCCGCCACGGACATCTACTGCACCCTCGACGGCGCCCGCAAATCGTATTGCACTCCGGAGTCGTACAAGGGCGCGACGAACCGTCTCTACCACAACCGCGGGGACGGCACCTTCGAGGATGTGAGCAGGCGAGCCGGCGTGTACGACCCGACCGGCAAGTCACTCGGGGTGGTCGCCTTCGACTACGACGGTGACGGCTGGCCCGACCTGGCGGTGGCCAACGATACGCAGCCGAACTTCCTGTATCGGAACCGCGGCGACGGCTCCTTCGAGGAGGTCGGCAAGACCGCCGGCATCGCGTTCAGCGAGGAAGGGAAGGCGCGGGGCGCGATGGGGATCGACGCCGCCGATTACGACGGCAGCGGCCGCGACAGCCTGGTGATCGGGAATTTCTCCAACGAGATGCTGGCGCTGTACCACAACGAGGGGCGCGGATTGTTCATCGACGACGCCCCGACCGCCGGCATCGGCCAGGCAAGCCTGCTGACCCTCGCCTTCGGATGCTTCTTCTTCGACTACGATCTCGACGGCCGCCTGGACATCTTCGTGGCCAACGGGCACGTCGAGAGCGACATCAACCTGGTCCAGCCCTCTGTGACCTACGCCCAGCCGCCGCACCTGTTCCGGGGAGCCGGGGACGGACGCTTCGAGCAGGCCGAGCACAGGGTCGGGGCGGCCCTGCCCCGTCCGGTCGTGGCCCGCGGCGCCGCCTACGCCGACTACGACGGCGACGGCGACCTCGACGTGGCCATCAGCACGAACAACGGAGCGGCGATCCTGCTGCGCAATGACGGCGGCAGCGCCCACGGCTGGATTCGGGTCCGCCTCGTCGGCCGCAGCTCCAACCGCGATGGCGTCGGCGCGGTGGCTCTCCTGCAGTCCTCCGCCGTCGCTTCGATCTCGCGGACGGTTCGCTCCGCCGCCTCCTACGCCTCGCAGAGCGAGATGACCCTGACCTTCGGCCTCGGCGCGGCCGGGGATGGGGCGGCCGCGTCCGACCTGAGCGTCGCCTGGCCGGGCGGTGCCACGCAAGTCTTCTCGGGCCTCGCCCCCGGCCGGCTGCACGTCCTGGAGGAGGCGCCGCAGCTCGCACGCTGAGTGGTATTCTCTGTCCCCCGAGCGGTCCATCTTGCGGAGCCTCACAGGTGATTGGCAAGACGATCTCCCACTTTCAGGTCCTCGAAAGGATCGGCCAGGGAGGAATGGGGGAGGTCTACCGGGCCATCGACACCAGGCTTGGTCGGGAAGTCGCGATCAAGGCCATCCCGGACCTGTTCGCAAAGGATGCCCAGCGGCTGGCGCGCTTCGAGCGTGAGGCCCGCCTGCTCGCCTCTCTGAACCACCCCTACATCGCCGCGATCCACGACCTGGAGGAGGCCGATGGCGTCCGGTTCCTGGTCCTCGAGCTGGTGCTGGGCGTGACCCTGGCGGAGCGGCTCGCAGCCGGTCCGCTCCCCGTCGAGGAGGCTCTCAACATCTGCCGGCAGATCGCGCAGGGTCTCGAGGCCGCACACGAGAAGGGCGTCATCCACCGTGACCTGAAGCCTGCCAACGTCAAGGTGACTCCACAGGGTCAGGTCAAGGTGCTCGACTTCGGTCTGGCGAAGGTGTTCGGGCCGGAGTCGCCGGCTTCCGCCCTGCCCGATTCCCCGACCATCACGGCGGCGGACACTCGCCAGGGGGTGATTCTGGGGACGGCGGCGTATATGAGCCCGGAGCAGGCGCGTGGCCAGGAAGTCGACAAGCGGACCGACATCTGGTCGTTCGGGTGCGTTCTGTACGAGACGCTCGCGGGTCGGAAGGCGTTCGACGGGGAGACGGTTTCCGACACCCTCGCTGCGATCCTCAAGCAGGATCCCGACTGGATGGGACTTCCCGAGACTGCGCCCGGAAGGATCCGTGAGTTGCTGCGGCGTTGCCTGCAGAAGGACGTGACCCGGCGCCTGAGGGATATCGGCGACGCCCGGATCGAGATTGAGGAGACTCTGGTCGAGCGCTCGCGTCCTGTGTCGCTCGATGCCTCATCGGCAACAGCCGGTCAAGCGTCGGCGTATCGTGGGCGGACTGCGGCATCGGCTCTGGCCGCCGTCGCCCTCGTCTCCGCTCTCCTTGGAGGTGCGGTCACCTGGATGCGGTTTCGACCCGCAAGGGGCCGTTCTGATGGGCCTCCGACCATGTCTCGGGTCGCCCGCCTAACCCACGACCCCGGCCTTTCCGAGTGGCCGACCTGGTCCGCCGACGGCAGCCTCCTGGCGTTCGCGTCGAATCGGGGCGGCAACTTCGAGATTTACGTCCGCCGCGTGGAGGGCGGCCAGGAGGTCAATATCACGAACGAGCCTGCGGAAGACTTTCAGCCGGCGTTCTCCCCTGATAGCACATCGGTTGCTTTCGTCTCCACCCGATCTTCGCGTACAGGCATGATCAAGATCGGGGCGACGTTTGGGTTCGAGTTTCGAACCCTTGGCGGCGATATCTGGGTGGCTCCGGCGCTCGGCGGGCGGGCCCGGCGGCTGGCCCAGGAGGGCAATTTCCCCGTCTGGGAACCGGCTGGAGGCAAGGTCGCCTATGTGAGCGGTCCTGAGGACCACCGGGCGATCCTCGAGGTCGCCGCCGCCGGTGGCCCACCGGCGCCCGTGCTCGAGACGGCCTCCTCCGATTGGGAGATCGTCAGGCTCCAGTACTCGCCGGGCGGCCGCTGGATCACCTTCGAGAGCGTCGACGAACGGGTTTTTCTAATGTCGGCGCAAGGAGGAACCCCGCGGGAGCTTGTCAGGGGATCCAGCCATGTCTGGGACACATCGGGAGATCGCCTCTATTACCTGACACGAGATCCCCTGGGCGGCACACGCCTGCAGTCGGTGCAGATCGACGAGAGCAGCGGGACGCTGGGAGAGAACCCTCGCACGGTGGGCCTGATGACCGGGATCCTGCGCGACCTCGCGATCTCCCGGGATGGGCGGCACCTCGCGGTATCCGAGCTTGAGGGGTCCCTGAACCTGACGCGTCTCCCCTTGACTCCCGACGGCGGAGCCCCCGCCGGGCCCGAGGAGGTTCTCAGCAGCGGTCAGGTCATCGACCGCTATCCGTCGTTCTCCCCCGATGGGCGGCGGATCGCGTACGCCAGCGATCGCCTCGGACCGGAGGAGATCTGGATCTTGGATCTGGAGACCAGGAAACAGGAGCGGCTGCAACTTCCCGGTGAGGACCAGGGAGCCAACCTCCCGTATTGGACACGCGATGGTCGGCACCTCATCGTCACCCGCTTCTTCCCGGACGGCACGCGCTCTCTCTGGCAGGTAGCGGTCGACGGAAGTCGCGCCGAGGAGCTTCAGCCTCCGACGCCAGGGCTGGCCGGCAGCCCGGTCTCGCCCGACGGGCGCCTGGTCATCTATAGAGCCAAAGCCGATCGGTACCAGCAGCTCTTTTTGTTCGACCTCCTGGGTCGTCGAAGGCATCAGCTCATCGATTTCCCCGGGGACATGTACTACGCCGACTGGTCCCCGGATGGCCGCTGGATCTCGTTCCCATCCAACGCCAGCGGTCCACTTCAATTGTGGAGGGTGCCCGCCTCGGGCGGCAAGGCGGAGGCCCTGACCTTCGGGCACGATCGGATCATGCACTCCTCCTACTCGCCAGATGGGCGGTGGATCTATGCTCAACCCAATCATCAGAACGTCTACCGGATGCCCGCCTCGGGCGGTGCCCTCCGGCCTGTCACGAGGTTCCCCGAGTCCGGCCTGTTCATCGAGGAGCCGACGATCTCGCCCGACGGCCGCTACCTGGCCTACTGCCGCAGCAACGGCGGATCCTCCCTGTGGCTTCTCACCCTCGAAGCCTCAGGCAAGCCGGGCGAACCAGGAACGCATCGACCGCAGCAGCCGCCTCCCGGCGGGAGTCAGTAGCCCTACCCTCCCCGCTCTCTCCAGATCTCGGAGCGCACGCGACAGCATCACAATCTCGCGCCGCAGCTCGCGGCGGATCCACCTCGGTCGGCGCCGGCCGAGAAGGGGCCCCAGGAGGCGGGGATGGTCCAGGGCGGCGCGCAGGACGCGCCTGAACAGCTCGGCCCGGAAAAGAAACGTATAGGTCCCGTGCAGCAGACCGTGCAGCGGCCTCTTGGTCCCGCGCCAGGGGGAGTCGAAAGCCTGCACCTCGGCGGTCGTCGCCCCACGCCTCAGGAGGACCTCGACCTCCTGAAGGTCGTGCAGCCGGTGGTGTGCCGTTTCGTGGAGGAGATCATCCGCCAGGTCGAGCAGGGTCTTGCCGAAAACGTTGACGAAGGTGACGCCGGGGCGTGAGGGGAGGGAATAGCTGACCGTGCCCGGCTCACTCATCGGCACGACCATGCAGGTCCGGGCCAGGACCTCGCGATGCCCTGCGGGCCAAGCGATCTGGACGATCCGCAGGGCGCGGGCCAGCCGGGGGCCGAGTGCCTTCATCTGGCGGCCGACGACCGGTGGTCGGCCCCGGTGATCGACCAGGTTCCCGAGCAGAATCGAAGTGCCGGGGATCGTTTCCCTGCGTACGAGCAGAAAGGAGCCTTCCGCGCCGCCGCCCGCGAAGCGGGAACCGGACCGCCGCTGCGGCCAGTCGGCGAAGCGCAGCGGAGACCCGGCGGCCGCCAGGACCGTCTCGTCCCGTCCCGCCGATCCCAGGACGAGCGTCCTGCCCGCAAGACTGGCCTGGACGTAGCGCGGCGATCCGGTCCGTCCCGCGACCCGGGCGCCTGCGGAAACGATCGCCAGGGGTCCCGCCGGACCGGCCATCGTCCCCAGGTCGATGCGGTGGCGGGGCCTCCCCTGCTCCGCATCCTCGCGGAACTCCAGCCGGACGCGCAGGGAGCCGGAGGACGGGAAGGCGAGCCGCAATCCGACAAGGAGCGCGGCGATGTCGGTCGAGGACTCCCTGAGCCGCCCGGTCGAGAAGCGCATGGAGCGGACCGGAAAGCCGGGATCGATGCGACCTGAAGGGACGAGTGTCGCAAGGTGATCCGTCCTGCTGAGGCGATCGAAGAGCTCCACGAGGGCCCGCCGGCCACCAAGGCCCCCGGCGATCCTGGCGGCCAGGCGGGCGATGCCGATCCAGGTCTCGGTTTCGGCCAGGAAGCCGCGCACATCCGGTCCGTACAGGACGCGCCCGCGGACGGCGGCGGGCAGGGACGCCAGGACGGTGTCCAGCGCGTCGAGGATCGATCGCGCCTGCGGCAGGCGGCGTGACAGGGGAGGGGAGGCCAGCGCCCGGCGGACCCGAGCGAGTCGCAAAGAGTTCCGACGCGCGACGCGCGCGGCGGTCCGAAGGCCCTGGGCCGGGAGGCCGTGTCGATCGATCATCTCAAATGCGGTGCCGTCGTGCCCGCCTCCGGACTAGAATATCCGCCGTGCGCCAGATTCCCGTCGTCCGGCTCCTGCCGATACTGGTGGTCGCCCTCCAGTTCGCGTCTGAGGCGCGCGCCCAGGGCTTCGGAGGGACCGTCTCCGACATGCTGGTTCGCGGTGACAGCCTGCTGGACCAGAAGCGCCCGAACGAGGCGATGGTGCAGTTCCAGGAGGCCCGCACCCTCTGCCCCACCCCCGCCGAGATGGTCCACTCGCTGAAGGGTGAAGCGCTCTCCAACCTGGCGCTCGGCCAGATCCTGCCGGCCGCCGGTCTGTTCGAAGAAGCGGCAGGGCGCTTCCCGGATGATCCACGCGTCCCTGACCTCCTCTACGCCGCCGGTCTGGCGCGCGAGAAGGCCGGGGAGGTGGACCGCACCATCGACCTCCTGCGGCGTGCCCTCGACAGATCTCCGACGCCCGACGTCCTCCCGTCGATCGGGTTCCATCTGGCGCAGGCCCTCCGTTCCCGCGCCCGTCCGGCGGAGGCGGTGGAGGTCCTGAAGGACTTCGAGACTAAGTTCCCGGACCACCCGAACCTGCCGAACGTTCTCTACACGCTGGCCATCGCCTACCACGACACGAAGGATCTGGAGCGATCAGAGGCGGGCTACCGGTCGCTCATGAAACGCTTTCCGGACAAGCAGGCGGCCATCGAAGCGCACTTCGAAGTCGCCTCCGTCCTGGCCGACCGAGGCAAGGCGGCCGAGGCTGCCGATTACTACCAGAAATACGTCGCCCTCAATCCGGGCTCCCCCGTGGCCGCGGCCGCCCTGGAACGGGCGGCGGACCTCCTCCTGGTCCGCTCGCCCAAGCAGAGCGCCCAGCTCTACGCGCTGGCGCGGGTGAAGGCGAACGTCAACCCCCTCCCTCCGATCCAGGAGCTCGCCCCCAGCCGCTGGCTCGGGGTGAAGGAGGGGCTGGCGCAGACGCTGTCGCGCGTCTGGGTCATGGCGCTGCTCGGGGCCGCGGCGGCGGCCGGATTGTGGCTGCTCGGCCGCTGGCTGCTCAGGCGCCTCCGGGGGCAGCCGCAGCCGGCGCAGGCCTGAGGCGGCCGGGGTCGCGCCGGATCGCCTCCCTACGGGAAGCTCAGTCGGCGTCGAACGGGCGGGGCGGCGGCTCGTCGTTCTCGGCCGCTTTCTTGCGCGCCTCCTCGAATTTCTTCTCGAGGATCTCCGCGCGCCTGCGGTTCTCGTCCACGGCGCGGGCGAGCTTCGCCTCGGCCTCCTTGCGCTGGGCCTTGACCTGGCCGAGGGCTTCGTCGAGCGATTGGTGCTCCCGGTGCTGCCGGCGCTCCTCGAGCAGGATCGATCCCGAATCGGGATCGATGGTCAGGAGGGTGTCGCAGCACGGACAGGTTATCTTGAGTCGCCTCGGCATCGGATCCCCCGGGGGAACATAACGCCATTTTAACGCGAAGGGGCCGTCATGGGTGACGCACCGAAGAGCGCCTACGAGCTTGCGCTGGAGAAACTGAAACGGCAGGATGCGGAGAGGGGCGAGGAAGCCCCCGCCGCCTTGACCGAAGACCAGAAAAGGGAGATCGAGGAGGTCCGCAGGGTCTACGAGGCACGTCTGGCGGAACGGGAGATCCTGCATCGCTCCGACAGGCAGAAGGCGCTCCAGCATCCCGAGGGGGCGGAGAAACTGGAGCAGATCGAGGAGGCGTACCTCAAGGACCGGCGCCGCATCGAGGCGGAGCGGGAGGCGAAGCTCGCCCGCGTCCGATCGGCGCGCCCCACCGCGACGGGCGGGCGGCGATCATCCCGCCGAGCCGGCAAGGCCCGGCTTCTGCTGTTCGGGATCGGGGCTGGCCTTCTGGCGTCCGCCGGGCAGGAGACCGCCGCCGCAACGACCGGCCCGGCGACCCGCCCCGTGATCGTCATCAAGGCGGCCCGCCTCCTGGATGGAACTTCGGCCCGGGTCAGGTCGGGCATGGCCGTCGTGGTGGACGGAGACCGCATCCGCGAGGTGGGGCCGGCCGGCTCCGTATCGCCGTCTCCTGAATCGGAGATGATCGACCTCGGTGATGCCACTCTCCTGCCCGGACTGATCGACGCCCACACTCATGTTCTCCTGCAGGGGGACCCGACGGCACGTTCCTACGACGATCAGATCCTCAAGGAGTCGGTCCCTCACCGTACCATCCGAGGCGTGGCCGCGGCGCGTACGGCCCTCCTGCACGGGTTCACCACCCTGCGCGATCTCGGCACGGAAGGGGCCGGCTACGCCGATGTGGCGATCCGCGACGCGATCGCGGAGGGACAGATCCACGGCCCGCGGATGTTCGTCGCCACCCTCGCCCTGGACATCACCGGTGTCTATCCGGTTCTCGGCTTCGCCCTCGAGTCGGAGGCACCGAGCGGGGTGCAGGTGGCCGACGGCCCCGATGCGGGGCGCGCAGCGGTGCGCGAGCAGGTCAAGCACGGCGCCGACTGGATCAAGGTCTACTGCGACCGGGGTTATTTCGTGGACGGGGCGGGCCGCCTCGACAGCATCCCCACCTTCGATGCCGACGAACTGGCCGCCATCGTGGACGAGGCGCATCGCCAGGGGCGGAAGGTGGCCGCGCACGCCATGGCGCCAAAAGGGATCGGGAACGCGCTCGATGCGGGGGTCGACAGCATCGAACACGGCGTGGGGCTCGATGCGGCCTCGATCAAGCGGATGGTCGCCAGCGGTGTCTTCTACTGTCCGACGCTGACCGTGACCCGGTACGTCGCGCCCGCGCGCGCCGCCGAGGGTCGGGAGATCTGGACTCGCATGCCGGAGTTCCACCGCAAAAGCTTCGAGGCGGCGCTCAAGGCAGGAGTGAAAATCGCCTTCGGGACCGATGCCGGCGGATTCCCATGGACGAGGAGCCAAGCCGAGGAGTTCACCTGGATGGTGCGCTACGGCATGACACCCGAGCAGGCGATCCGTGCCGCGACGACGGTGGCGGCGGCGCTCCTCGGCCGGGAGCGGGAGATCGGCCGCGTCGCCCCGGGGTATCGGGCCGACCTGATCGCCGTGAGCGGCGATCCCCTGGCCGACATCGATGCGATGAAGAGCGTCCGGTTCGTGATGTCGGGAGGCCAGGTGCGCAAAAACGATCTGCGAACGGGCGGCCCGGCGGGGAGTTAGAACCTAGCGCACCGCCTGGAGAGTCTCCGCAAGCTCGATCTCCGGGGTCGCCCCCGGTTGCGTTCCGAGACGGGTGATCTCCTTCCCTTCCACCTTGACGATGATCGTCGGGATGAAGGAGATCGGCGGCACCTTCCCCTGCCACGGCCCCGGCTCCTTCCCGAAGTTCTTCGGGACCCCCACCAGGTTGAGTCTGATCTTCGGGTTGTTGGCGTCCTGCATGACCCGCAGGAACTTCGGCATGTACTCCTTGCAGTGGCTGCACCAGGTGGCGAAGTAGGCCTCGATCTCGACGCGCTTGCCGTACTTGCTGATCGCCGCGATCGAGCCCGGTTCGGGAGCGTAGCCCTTCATCCCCGCCCGGTACTCCGGCCGATCCGCCACCAGCTCTCCGAACGTCACGGGGCCGGTGATGGGGGGGCGCATCAGGACCGGGAGGATCCGCACCTTCTTGTCCTCCGCCCGGAACTCGACGATCGGCCCGTCGACCGAGAGGGCATACTCGCTCGCTGCCGGCGCGCCATCCTGCACCTGGAGGCCGCCGTTCGCCTGGCTCACGCGCTCGCGGGGCACGGCCCGGATCTTCTTCGCCGCCAGGTCCATCAACAGCCCGTTCTTGCACGTCGGAATGTCGATGAAGTATTTCCCCTTCGAGTTGGAGAAGTAGAACAGCGCGTCGCTCGGGTACGACCCCTCGACCTCCACGGCGTAGTCGTAGGTGGGCTTGCAGACGAGCGGCTGGGCGAGGACGGCGCAGGGCAGCGACAGAAAAACTGCCGCCGCTGCGGCTGCCAGGACCTTGGAAGCGACCGGACCGCCGGATCGTGTCATCATGAGGCCTCCCATGATAGCAGGTCTGATGCCTCCGGGGGAGCGCTGTAGACCGAAACGACCCTTCCGGAGTCGAGCAGGAAGAAGCGCGGCAGGCGCCGGTACAGCGGCTTGAGCACGTCCCGGTCCACCCGGCGCACCTCGAAGGCCGGCACGGCCGACCACTGAAAGGCCGCCATCTCTTCCTCGGTGGATGAGGTCAGGGCGACCACCGCGGGGCCCCCGCCCCGGGAGGCGATCTCGTTGAGACGGCCGGCCGTCCCGGCGGATCCCGGGTCGCTGAGGTCGAGGAGCGCGACCAGGACCCGTCCCCGATCGAGGTCGGCGGCCCTGCCGGCGAGTCCAAGGTCCGCCAGGGTTCGTCCCGCGGCCAGGCGGGTGACGAACGGGAAGTGGTCGATCGGCAGGAAGGGCGACGCGACGGCGAAGCCGAGAGACAGGGTGGCCGCTGCTCCGAGGCCGATGAGCGCCCCCTTTCCGCTGCGCCCTTTCCAGCTTTTCAAACCCCAGAGTGCGAGCAGCGCCAGGACCAGAAAACTGGAGTCCTCCGCGATCACCTGCTGCGGCGTTCGAGGGAGATAGACGCCGAAGCAGCCGCACGCTTCCGTCCGCCCGACCCGAAGGCCGTACGCCTCGAGCCCGAGGAAGCCGAGGAGAAGCGCCGCCGCCAGGATCGCCATGACCCGCGGCAGAACCCCCGCCAGGAGGGCGATCCCCAGGGTCGTCTCGACGCCGATCAGCAGCGGTGAGGCGACCACCGCGAGCCGCGCTCCGACGATACCGTAGCCGGCAATCTGGTGTGCGAACTCGGAGGGATCGAGCCCCTTCAGCACTCCCGCAGCGAGGAAGACGAGCCCCAGGATGCAGCGCGCCGGGTGCCCGATGAAGAGGCGCGCACGCGCCCGGGCCGCACCAGCCATCCCGACCCCCAGCTCATCCGTCCGTTCCATGCCGCGTCGTCTTTCGCGCCTCCGCCACGCCGCCCGGCTCAGTCGCCGTAGTCGATGAATCCGGGGTTCAGGATGCCGTCGGGATCGTAGGTCCTCTTCAGGCGGAGCATCATGTCCCAGCGATCCCCGAAGTGGCGCTTCCATCGCCCTCGATCGAACTCGACGTAACCGGACAGGTAACGCTTCCCACCCGCCGCCATGCTCAGATCCGACAGCGCGTTGAGACGCTGGCGCGCCTGCGGCAGGAGGTCGGGGGGGACCCCGGGCAGGATGCCGAACCCCATGACGAAAGGCGTTGGCGGGTAGATGAAAAGAGGGACCTTCGACACCGTTCCCCGGCACGGCCAGAGCAGGACGTGCCCGCCCCCCAGGGCGGTCGGCGCCAGGTTGGCCAGGACCTGCGAGACGAACGGTCCCGCGGCCGCCCAGGGGAGGATCGTCTCCATCCAGGGATGGGCCAGGGCCCAGTTGCCGATGCGCTTCCAGATGGCGAACAGCGCCTCCATCCGCGCGGCGAACTGCAGCATGTCCTGGTCTTCAATGTGGATCGTCCGGTACGGGGACAATCCGTCGAGGCTGCCGGCATCGTCGGGAGGTGAGTGAGGGTCGAACTCCACGGTCGCGTGCAGAGGGAAGAACCAGGCCGCGAACGCCTCCCGGGCCTGCCCCACGGCGC
>JBIOWS010000322.1:0-3356 GCA_044868745.1 Candidatus Polarisedimenticolia bacterium | reverse complement strand
GTGGAGCTCTATGACCTGCGCGTTGCGGGAACCTTCGGGGAGTTCCTCTCCCGTCTGCCCAGGTCGGCCGGGCTGATCCTGATCCTGGCGGCCGGGACCTGGGCCCTCGCACCCGGCACGCGACTCCCCGCGGACGCCATGATTCCGGTCCTCCTGACCGTCCTCGCGCTCCTTCTGTCGCTGCGGGCCGCCCTCTATGCGGTCATCGCTCTGCGTCCTTTCGCCCGGCGGGCCTTGATCCTGGGAGACGGCGGTCTCGCTCGGCAACTCGCCGAGGAGATCGACTCCCGGCCCTGCTCCCGCCTCGTGGTGGTCGGAGCAGTCGCCGACGCGGCCGGCGCTCAGGGCGCCGCGAGCCGGCATTCGATACTGGGGTGCCTTGACGACTTCGACGCGATCATGGAGAGGACGCGCCCCGATCGCATCATCGTCGCCCTGGACGAGCGTCGGGGGCGCCTGCCGGTCCGCCGCCTCCTGGAGGCCCGCGTGCGCGGGATCGTGGTCGAGGACGGGATCGATCTCTACGAACGCCTGACGGGGAAGATCGCCATCGAGTCGCTGCGTCCCAGCGCTCTCGTCTACTCCAATGACTTCCGGTCGTCCCGTCTGGATCGGTCGTTGGGGCGCGTGGTCAGCCTGCTCGCCGCGGCGGTGGGCCTGGTCGTCTTCGCGCCCGCCTTCGCCCTGATCGCCCTCCTGATCAAGCTGGACTCTCGCGGCCCCGTCCTGTTCATCCAGGACAGGGCAGGGCTGAAGGGGCGACGCTTCAGGCTGTTCAAGTTCCGCACCATGCTCCCCGCCAGCGGGGCGACATCCGAGTGGGTTCGGGACAACGGGGATCGCATCACCCGCGTCGGCGGTTGGCTCAGGAGGTTCCGACTGGACGAGCTGCCTCAGTTCGTCAACATCCTGCGCGGCGACATGAACCTCATCGGCCCCCGTCCGCATCCCGTGTCGAACCTCGATCTCTTCGACAGGACCGTTCCCTACTACTGGATCCGCTCGATGGTGAGGCCGGGGGTCACCGGCTGGGCGCAGGTTCGGTTCGGCTATGCCAACGACTTGGAGGAAGAGACCGAAAAGATGCGCTACGACCTGTATTACATCAAGCATCGGTCAGCAGGACTCGACCTGCGCATCCTCCTGGACACCATCAAGATCGTCCTCCTGGGCCGCGGTGCGGGAACCAGCGTCCCGGCCCCGGCCGCCTCCCCGACGCGCGGACGAGCCACAACACTCCGCTGGGAGATCGATCGCCGGCCCGAATCGGGCCACGCCCTCGCTCTGAGCCAAAGGCGGCCCCCGCTGGCGGTGCACGAAGGCGCCGTGAGCGGTCACGACCGAGGGCTCGCTCTCCTGGGGATCGCCCGGGGACCGAGATGATGAACGCGCTTCGCGCGGGCGTTTTTAACCTAAACGGCAGCGGCTGGCGGAAGGGGATGAGGATGACCAAGTCGGGAAGGATCGTTCTCGTGCTTGCCGGATTTCTTGTGGGGCTGGCGGGCCCGAGTGCGGAGGCCCAGGTTGCGCCTCTGCCCACGGCGCCGACGCCGACCTTCCCCGCGGCGGGGGGACTGAGCTTCTCAAGCGGAGACGTGTTGGTCTCGCTGCGCAGCGGCCAGGTGCAATGGTGGAGCGCCGGGGGGATCCTCAACGGGGTCCTGGTCAACGCGATCCCCGGCAAGGCGGAGGGGATGGGATTCGACGCCGCCGGGAACCTTTATGTGACGCACTACTGCGCCGATGCCTCTGTCTGCCTGGCGGGGAACTCGGTCGAGAAGTTCACTCCCAATGGCGTCTCCCTCGGCGCGTTCGGGAGCGGGTACGACTGCAACCCGTACGCCGTCGCTTTCGATCGGGGAGGGAGGGCCTACATCGGCCAGGCCGATTGCAGCGGCGACATCCGTGCCTTCGACGGCTCGGGGATCTACCTGGCGTCGTTCGATGTGGCCCCCGAGAGTCGAGGCTCGGCCCGGATCGACCTGGCGAGTGACGGCTGCACGATGTTCTACACCTCGCAAGGTCCGAGCGTGAAGCGCTTCGACGTCTGCTCCAACCGACAGTTGGCCAACTTCAACGCGGCCCCGATCCCCGGGGGATACACGGGCGCATTGCGCGTCCTTCCCGACGGCGGCGTGCTGGTCGCGACCGCGTCAATGATCGCCCGCCTGAGCGCGGCGGGCGCTCTCGTGCAGACCTACGACGTGCCGGGCGAGCCGGACCTCTGGATCGGTCTCGACCTGGCGGGGGACGGGACGTTCTGGGCTTCCAACTACGGTTCCTCCAACGTGGTCCGATTCGACCTCGCCACGGGGACCGTTCTGGCCGGTTTCAACACCGGGACGCCGACCACCACGATCAAAGACGTCCTGGTGAAACGGTAGAAGGAGGGTAGGAGAATGTACGGAAACTTCCTGTTGTCGCAGCGCAGGCGCGCTCTGGCGGCCTGTCTCGGGCTGATCTGCGGACTGGCGTGGATTTCGCCGGCGTCGGCCGACACCTTCGGCGGCCGGGCCTTCGGGGCGTTCATCAACGCCCCGACGCTCGGCGCCAGCTCGATGTATCTCTCGGATACCGGCCAGCTCGCCCCCACCGGCAGCTGGGAAGGGGCGGGGCTCCTGGGAGTCAGCGTGCCCGCTGTCCTGGAGGCCGGCGTGCTTAACGCCGCAACCAGCGGAGCCGCAGGCCTGGCGAGCAGCTCCAGCTCGCTCGCCGACGTCGTGCTTCTCCCGGGCCACGCGGCTGAGGTCACCGCTTCGTTCGTCCGGGCGCAGTCGGCGGCCGGCGCCGCTGGGTCCCGCGGCTCTACCGAAATCTCGGGCCTCACCTTCGGGGGCAGGAGCGTGACGGTGACGGGCCTGCCCAACCAGAGGGTCGATCTCCCCCTGGTCGCCACACTCTTCATCAACGAGCAGACCTTCCAATCGGACGCCACCTCCCAGACGGTCACCGTGAACGCACTCCGCCTCGTCCTCGCGACCGGCGACCAGGTGGTTCTGGCCGGAGCCAGGAGCCAGGTCGATCCGGCGGGGGACGTGGCGTTTGCGCGGACTCGTTTGAAGGCCCAGCCGTCCGCGGTGTTCGTCCATGCGCAGCCCGAGTGCTTCGACTTCGTCACCGGCGGTGGCTGGTTCGAGCCCCGGTACGAGGGAGGCCCCCCTCAGCGGGTCAACTTCGGCTTCAACGCCGGCTACAGGACCCCGGGCGGTCCTCTCCTGGGGCACTTCAATCTCGTCGACCACAACGACAAGACCCACATCAAGGGCGTGAACGTCGACACCTACTTCCGTCTGGGCGACGACGAGAACAAATGCCGCATGTTCGAGGGCGACGCGGAGATGAACGGCACTCCGGGG
>JBIOWS010000321.1:0-3755 GCA_044868745.1 Candidatus Polarisedimenticolia bacterium | reverse complement strand
GGAGTGCTTTGAACGACTCGAGGGCCCGGCTCCTCCCCACCAGCAACCGCTCCGGGGCGGATTGGGAGATCGCCCGCCGCAGGGAGCGCTCCTCGAGGCGCAGACGGCTGCGGTCGGCCGCCCGGTTCACCACCTCCAGCACCTTTTCGATGCGGACCGGTTTCGTGAGGTAGTCGTGGGCGCGCAGCCTCATCGCCTGAACGGCGCTGTCGGTGTCGCCACACCCGGTCAGGATGACCACCTCCGTCTCGTCGCCGACCGCCCGCATCCCTGTCAACACCTCGATCCCGCTCCGGCGCGGCAGCCGGAGATCCAGCAGCACGACGTCAAGGTCGCGGCGCTGAAGGGCACGTTCGGCCTCGAGCCCGTCCCCGGCGACCTGCACCTCGTACCCGAGTCGAGCGAATTCGCCCACGAGCATCCGGCGGAGGCTCGCGTCATCCTCAGCGACCAGGATCCGGCGTCGCACCGCGCCGGCGACCTCGCCCGTCCGCGCGACGCCCATCCCGGCATCCGTATGCAGCTGCTGCATTCCGACCCCGAAAAAGCATGGTACCACGCCATCTTTTCGGCGCGACGGGCTAGCGCATCCCGACCGGCGCTTTTCTTCGCCGCGACCTCGGTCGGTCTGTCAGTACGGAATTGTTTCGTCCTGTCGGCCCGGTCACGAACTCGTAATCGCCCAGGCGCGCCGGGTCCGAGTCACGCGGGCGCGCGACTCCATGTCGAACATGGCCTCAATCCCGGCGGAAGCAGATCTCCAGACGGTTGCCCGACGGGTCCTCGAAGAACAGGGCGTAATAGGTCCGACTGTACTCCGGGCACGGCCTCGGCCCGCTGACGTTGCGGGCGCCCGCCGCTTTCGCCACCTCGGCGAGGCGGTCGACCTCTTCGCGGCTCCCGGCCCAGAACGCGATCCGGTTGCTGTTCGGACGGTGATCGCGCTCCTCGGTGAGAGCGACAAAAGGAGCCGACGGCAGCTCGCCGTCCCCGGCGAACACCCTCCACTCCTTGCTGCTGCGGTCCCGCGTGAATCCCAGCGCCGGCAGTAGCCGAGAGTAGAACTTCACGGCGGCAGCGAGATCGGAGACACGCAGGTCGATATGGCCGAAACGGTTCAAGGTCAAAGCATCTCCCCCGTGCCACCAGCAATGCCGTCAGGGACGCTGCGGGCAGCCCTCGAAACGCATCGGCGCGAACCCGCTCGGCACGCTGCTTGGGGCGAGCTTGCAGAGGTTCTGCTTCCTGGCGCTCCCGTCCAGGAGCGCGTCCCGCACGAAGGCCACCAGGCTGTCGAACTCGTCCGACGTGAGGTTGATCGGCGAGGCGAGGATCGGATCGACCCGCTCCAGGACCGGCTCGATCGGCCCGAGACGGTACGTCAGGTCCGGGTCGACGCCGGCGGCGACCGGATCGTAGTGGCGCGCCGACTCGAAGACGTTCAGGTGGTGGCGGATGGCATCTTCGAGCAGAGTGAAGGCACCGTTGTGAAAGAAGGCGGGCTGCAGCGCTGCGTTGCGGAGCGGGGAGGTCCGGAACTTGTAACGGTCGGCCGGATTGCCGGTGATCTGCTCCAGGCCGAAGTCCTCGTCCTTCCCCGGGCCGTCGAAGATCACGTTGCCGGCCCCCGCGCCGAAGAAGGGGGCGATCTGCGGGACGCCGATCACGTGCATCCGGAAATCGCTGAACATCTCGTTGGACCCCCCCGCGACGGCGTGGCACTCCGAGCAGCGCCCCTTGCCGAAGAAGACCAGGGCGCCCTTCTTCTGCGGCATGGTCATGGCGCGCGCATCCCCGCGGGCGAACCGGTCGACCGGAGCGTCGGCGAAGATGAGGGTGAACTCGAACTCCGCGATCGCCCTCCCGAACATCGTGAAGTCGATCGGTGCCCCCGCGGCCACCTCGGGGAAGAGCGCGCCGAACAGCAGGCGGTAGGCCGGAGAGGAGTTCAGCCTTCCCAGCACGGCCTGACGGATCGGCTCGTTGCGGAATCCGCTCTCATCGGGCGGCGGGACGACTCCCCCCAGGCCATCGTCGAACTGGTCGAACTCCGGTGCGATCGTCCCCCGGGTCCCCGTGAACCCCGCCACCTCGACCATCTCCGTGGGCGGGATGTGCGCCTGGGCGATCAACAGGTGCGTCACGATCGGGTCGTAGGGCAGGAAGCGCGTGGCTCCCTCGGGTGCCGGAAAGAGGTACCCCTGCGAGTTGTCGAAAGGATTCCCCGAGGGGGCCGAGAAGCGTCCGTTCCACATCAGGTTGGGATAGAAGGTCGTGTTCGCCGCGGTGGGGGTCCGCCGCTGGTTGCGTGGTCCGGTGCGGTCCGGGCCGACGAGATTGTTGTTCTGAACGCCGATGGCGATCGACTGGCTGTCGCCGAACCCGTTCGCAGGGGAATGACATCCTCCGCACGTATTGTCCGAGTGCAGCCCTCCGGCCGTGTCGAACCACAGGAGCCTGCCGAGATCGGCCAGGTTCCGATCGACCGGCCGCCCGAGGCGCCGCTCCAACGTCGACTCGACGGTCCCGGTGAAGCCCGCCCTGGTCAACGCCCCCCGCACCTCGTCGTCGAGGCTCGATGGGGGAGCGGCCTCGGAGCCGGAAACCGGTAGGAACAGGAACGACGCGCTCGCGAAGACAGCGAGAAGCAGCCGCGGCCATCCTCTCATGGACCCCTCCTGATTTTGGCGGGGAATATACGCCGAGACCCCGGGGGGGTGCAACGGAATCGGACGCTGAGGTATCCCCACGATCGCGTGGCGGGCGGCGGGCCGTGTGAGACCTCGCGTCCCGGGCCCCGCAGCGCGGTCCCCAGCGCGGTGGGCGGACGCGAGGCGAACCGAGGGGAGACGTCGCGCAGCGACGCCGGACCCGGGCCCGGCGGGCGCAGGGCGCGGCGCCTCAAACTGGGGATGCCTCGGGATCGGACCGATCCGACCACCTCCGTGGCCTCCCGGAAACGATCCGTGTCGGCCACGACACGAAGGCCGGGATCTGCAGTCCCGCCTTCGCGGGAAACGCTCGCACTTCGCCTCCCTGCCCTCATGGAACGCGCCTTGCTCTCCTAAGCCGCGAGTCGCGAAAGGAGGTGCCGATGCCCGCCAGGAGAACCTTCGTCACATCGTTTGCCGCCCTGTTGCTGAGTCTCACGCTCGCCTCTGTCGCGGCGGGCGAGCAGGCGGCCACGCTCGAGCCATCCCGGGCCGGCTCGGGCGAGCTTCTCTGGAGGAGCCCACAGGGGTTCGTCCCGCTCCCGGTGCTCGACCTCAAGGTGCGCCTGGAGGTCACCGGCGTTCTGCTGCACGGCACGATCAGGCAGACGTTCCGCAACCCGCTCGCCGGGACGATCGAGTGCCTGTACGTCTTCCCCCTGCCGGAACGGGCGGCGGTGCAGCGTCTCGAGCTGCGGATCGGGGAGCGACGGATCGTTTCGACCGTCAAGGAACGGGAGGAGGCGCGCAAGACGTACGAGCAAGGGCGCCGGGATGGGCGCAAGGCGGCGCTCCTGGAGCAGGAGCGTCCCAACCTGTTCACCGTCTCGGCGGCGAACATCAACCCGGGCGAGTCGGTCGAGGTGGCGCTCGACTACCTGCAGGAGTTGTCCTACACCGACGGTGAATTCGGCCTGGCGGTGCCGCTGACCTTCACCCCGAGGTTCACTCCCGCGGGGGTCGCCGACGCCGACAGATTGTGCGCACCTCGAGTCCCCACGGCCGGGCCAGGCACTCCCAGCGCGTCGGTGCCGGTGGCCGAAG
>JBIOWS010000320.1:0-5484 GCA_044868745.1 Candidatus Polarisedimenticolia bacterium | reverse complement strand
CTCCCGCCTCGTTGATCAGCACGGCGGCGTTCTGGTCGAAACGGATGTACGTTCCATCCCTTCGTTTCTGCGTCTTGTTCATCCGCACGATCACCGCTTTTACCACCTGCCCCTTCTTGACATTCCCCTCGGGAATGGCCTCTTTGACGTTGGCGGTGATGACGTCCCCGATGCGACCGTAAAAGTTGATTGAACGGCCGCGCGTGTGGATGCAGGAGATCCGCTTGGCTCCGGAGTTGTCGGCGACGTCGAGGATCGTCCGCATCTGGATCATGGCGCTGTTCTCCCGCCGCCTAGCCGGCGACCCTCGTCAGGATCTCCTTCACCACCCACCGCTTGTGACGGGACAGCGGCCGCGACTCCTGGATGCGCACCCAGTCGCCGATCTTGCACTCGTTCTTCTCGTCGTGCGCCATGAACCGGGAGCGACGCTTCAGATACTTGCGGTACAGAGGATCCATCACCAGCCGCTCGACCTCGACCACGACGGTCTTGTCCATCTTGTCGCGCACCACGCGGCCCTGCTTCTCCTGCCTGCGGCGCCGGGCGGCCGCTTCCCCCTCCTTGAGCGTTGACGTCTGCTCCATCATGGTCTCCCGCCGCCTAGCGGCCGCTGGCGGATTTCTCCTTGATCACCGTCAGGACGCGCGCCAGCTCCTTGCGCACCAGCCAAATCTTCTGCGGGTTCTCGGTTTGACCGGTCGCCCGCTGGAAGCGCAGTTTGAAGATCTGCTCCCGCAGCGTCTCCTCCTGCGTCCGGAGCTCCTCGACCGTCTTCTCCCGCAACTGAGACGCCTTGACCTGGGCCACGTCAGATCCCCCGGTGCACGAACATCGTCCTGAGGCCGATCTTGTGCGCCGCCAGGCTCATCGCCTGCCGGGCCACATCCTCCGTCACGCCTTCCATCTCGTACAACACCCTCCCCGGCTTCACCACCGCCACCCATCCCTCCGGCGCCCCCTTCCCCTTTCCCATGCGGGTCTCCGCCGGCTTCTTGGTGATCGGTTTGTCCGGGAAGATGCGCACCCAAATCTTGCCTCCGCGTTTGATGAAGCGGGTCACCGCGATGCGCGCCGCTTCGATCTGTTTGTCGGTGATCCAGCCGGCCTCCAAGACCTTGAGGCCGTAGTCGCCGAAGGCGATCGTCGACCCGCGCCACGCCTTGCCGCGCCGCCGGCCCCGCATCTGCTTGCGATATTTGACCTTCTTCGGCATCAGCATCGCGGCACCCGTCCTAGATTTGCGCCAGACCCAGCCTGTCCTGAGGCCGAGTGACGCTCTTGAGCTCACCCTTGTAGATCCAGCACTTGACGCCGATCTGACCGTACGTCGTCCGGGCCTCCCCGAATCCGAAGTCGATGTCGGCCCGCAGCGTGTGCAGCGGAAGCTGCCCCTCGAGATACCATTCCGAGCGTGCGATCTCCGCCCCTCCCAGGCGTCCTGAAACCCGCAGCTTCACGCCCTTGGCCCCGAAACGCATCGCCGACTCGATCGCCTTCTTCATGGCCCGGCGGAAGGCTACCCGGCGCTCCATCTGCAACGCCACCGATTCCGCCACCAGCTGCGCCTCCAGCTCCGGCTTGTGAATTTCCATGATGTTGATGAAGATCTCCCGACCGGTCTTCTTCTGGAGGTCGTCGCGGAGCTTGTCCACCTCCGCCCCCTTGCGGCCGATGATGATCCCCGGCCGGGAGGTGTGAATGTTGATCTTGAGCTTGTTGGCGGCCCGCTCGATATCCACCCGCGCCACGCCGGCGTGCGCCAGCCGCTTTTTCAGCTCGGCGCGCAGGGTCACATCCTCCAAGAGGAGAAGGGCGTAGTTCTTGTCAGCGTACCAGCGGGACTGCCAGGTCCGGTTGAATCCGAGCCGGAACCCGTAGGGATGTACTTTTTGACCCACTCGGTCACCTCTCGCGCGAGGCTCAGGAGCCGCGCTTCTTGGTCTTGCCTTTTGCTCTCTCCGCCGTCTTCGTCTTCTCCCGGCTCGGGCGTCTTGCCCGCGCGGAGGCGCGCGGCCGTCCGGCTTCGGCGCGCCGTCCGGCCGCGGCGGCGGGCTTCCCTTCCTTCACGGCCTCGGTCGGCCTGGCCTGACGGCGCTCACCCAGCCCGATCGTCACGTGACACATCCTCTTCAAGACCCGGAAGGCACGGCCCATCGGGGCAGGACGGATCCGCTTGAGCGACGGGCCACCGTCCACGAACGCCTTCTTCACATAAAGCCGATCGATGTCCACCTCCTGCCGCTTCTGGTGCGCGTTGGCCACCGCCGAGTCGAGCAGGCGGCCGATGTCGGAGGCCACGGCCTTTCGGATGTGGTGCAAGGTCGCGAGCGCTTCCCCCACGTCCCTGCCGCGGATAAGGTCCACGACGAGCCGCGTCTTCTGGGCGGAAGTCCCCAGATAACGCAGCCGTGCCGTGGCGACCAAGTCCTGCTCCATCAGGCTCCTCCTCCCGCTCCTACCGAGGCGTCTGCACGACCCCCGCCGCGGCGGGGGGCGGCGTGCCAGGTCCGCCGGTCGCAGCGGCGGCGGCCTGCGCCGAATCAGCCCTCGAGTGGCCGCGGAAGGTCCGGGTCGGGGCAAATTCGCCGAGCTTGTGTCCCACCATGTTCTCGGAGATGTACACGGGGATGAATTTCTTCCCGTTGTGCACCGCGATCGTGTGGCCCACCATGTCCGGTACGATCGTGGAGCGGCGCGACCAGGTTTTCAGGACCTTTTTCTCGAACCGCCGGTTCATCTCTTCGATGCGGCGCCTCAGGACGGCGTCCACGAACGGTCCCTTCTTGATGCTGCGTGCCATACGGCCCTCACTTCCTCCGGCGGACGATGTATTGGTCGGTCCGCTTGCTGTTGCGCGTCTTCTTCTCGCGCACGCCCCAGGGTGTGCACGGGTGGCGACCCCCGGACGTCTTCCCCTCTCCGCCCCCCAGAGGATGGTCGATCGGGTTCATCGCCACGCCCCGGACCGTGGATCGGATCCCCAGCCAGCGCGATCGGCCCGCCTTGCCGAAGGAGATATTCTCGTGGTCGGCGTTTCCAACCTGGCCGATCGTCGCCTGACAGGACTCGTTCACGCGGCGGATCTCTCCCGACGGCAGCTTCACCTGGACCCACCCGGCATCCTTGGCCAGCAGTTGCGCGGCACTGCCCGCGCTGCGTACCAGCTGCCCTCCCCTCCCCAGCTTCAATTCGACGTTGTGGATGGCGGTCCCGAGCGGGATATTCTTCAAGGGCAGGGTGTTCCCCACCAGGATATCGGCAGAGGCGCTGCTCACGATGGTCTGCCCCAGCACCAGCCCCTGCGGGGCGATGATGTACCGCTTGTCTCCGTCGGTGTACTGGATGAGCGCGATGCGCGCCGAGCGATTCGGGTCGTACTCGATGGTCGTCACCTTGCCGGGGACGTCTTTCTTGTCCCGACGGAAATCGATGAGGCGGTAGGCCCTCTTGTGGCCGCCCCCGCGGTGGCGGACGGCAATCCTCCCGAGGCTGTTGCGCCCCCCCGTGCGTTTCTTGCCGACCGTCAGCCGCTTGTGGGGGCGCCGCGTCGTCAGGTCTTCAAAGTCCGTCACCGACATGAATCGTCGGCTGGGAGTAGTGGGGTTGAACACGCGCATTCCCATGACCGCTCTCCGCCTAGACCGCCTCGAAATACTCGATCGGCTTCTCGCCCGGCTTCAGGGTGACGTAGGCCTTCTTCCAGTCGGGTCGTCGGCCCTGGAAGCGTCCCACTCTCTTGGCCTTGCCGTGCACATTTTGTGTGCGCACCATCTCCACCTTCACTTTGAAGAGCGTTTCGACCGCCCGGCGGATCTCCACCTTGTTGGCGCGCCGGTCCACCCGGAACGCGAGGACCGCCCCCTTTTCCTTGAGCAGCGTGGTCTTCTCGGTGATCAGCGGCGCGACGATAATCCGGTGGGCATCCCTCATGGGGCGAGCACCTCCGCCACGCGACCTGCGGCCGCTTCGGTCAGCACCAGCGTGTCGCAGGCCAGCAGGTCCACGATGTTGAGCGCCGTGCTGAGGGTCGCCTTGATCCGCGGGATGTTCCTGGCCGACAGCTCCAGGTGGCGGTTCCCTGGCTCGTCCACGAGCAACGCCGAGCCGGTGATCCCGAGTCCGGCGACCAGCCGCACGAGCTCCTTGGTCTTCGGCGCCGGAAGGACCAGGGACTCCACGACCACGAGCTTGCCGTCCTTCACCTTGGCCGACAGGGCCGATCGGAGCGCCCCCTGTCTCTTCTTGCGCGGGAAGGGGAAGGCGTAGTCGCGCGGCTGTGGCCCGAACACCGTACCCCCCCCCTTCCACAGCGGCGAGCGGATCGAACCGTGCCTGGCGCGACCCGTCTTCTTCTGCCGCCACGGCTTCTTCCCGCCCCCCCGGACATCGGAGCGGTTCTTCGTGGCGTGCGTGCCGGCCCTCCCCGCCGCGCGATAGGCGATCACCGCTTCCTGAATCAGGTGGCCCTTGATCGGACAGGCGAACACCGCGTCGGGCAGATCGAGGTCCTTCACCGGCTTTCCCTCGAGGGTGACGACGGGCACCTTGGGCATCGCTTCACTCCTTCTTCTTAGGGGCGGACTTGCCCGCTGCCTTCGGTTCCTGGGGTCTCCGCGGCGCGGGGACCGGCGCACGACTGCGCCGGACCGCGAGATACGCCCCGCGCGCCCCCGGGACCGCGCCGCGGATCACCAGGAGGTTGTTCTCCTCGTCCACGCGCAGCACCTCGAGGTTCTTCACCGTCACGCGGTCGCCCCCCATCCGCCCCCCCATCCGCGTCCCCGCGAAGGTCCGCGAGGGGAACGCCGACGATCCGATCGACCCTGGGGCCCGGTGAAACATCGATCCGTGGCTGGCCGCGCCGCCCCGGAAGTGGTGTCTCTTCATCACTCCCTGGAACCCCTTCCCCTTCGAGATGCCGATCACGTCCACCCGGTCACGAATCTTGAACAAGGTGACCAGCACCTTCTCGCCCACGACCGGCGGCTCGCCGCCGGGCAACAGGCGGAACTCCCGCAGGCGCCGCGTCGGCGGCAGGCCCGCCTTCTCGAAATGCCCTCGGCGCGCCCTGCCGACCCCGCTGGCCTTGCCCGGCTCGACCAGCCCGAGCTGAACCGCTTCGTAGCCGTCGCGCGTCTTCTCCTTCTTCTGCACCACCACGCAGGGGCCCGCCGCGAGGACGGTGCAGGGGACCGATCCCCCTTGTTCGTCGAACACCTGGGTCATCCCCAGCTTCCGGCCGATTAGCCCCTCGACCACGTCTCCCTCAGCGTCGTTCCTTCTCGAAAGCCTTGATCTCGACCTCCACCCCCGCGGGAAGGTCGAGTTTCATCAGGGCATCGACCGTCTGCGAGGTCGGCTCGAGGATGTCCAGAAGCCGCTTATGGGTGCGGATCTCGAACTGCTCCCGCGACTTCTTGTCCACGTGTGGCGAGCGATTGACCGTGAACTTGTTGATCTTGGTCGGCAGGGGGATCGGGC
>JBIOWS010000319.1:0-3578 GCA_044868745.1 Candidatus Polarisedimenticolia bacterium | reverse complement strand
CGAAGTCAGAGGCGACACCTCGATAGGCGGCGAGCTCGAGCCGCCCCTGGCTCGAGTCACCCCAGAAGATCCAGCCGGCGCTCAACCCGAGCTTTTCGAGCACGAGGTCGAGAGCGGCCTGGAGCATGACGTCTTCGCCCTGCAGGCCCTGCAGCCGGCCCGCGAGGTCGCGCAAGGCTTCCAGTTCGACATTGCGGCGCGCGAGGGACTCCCCCTGGGCGAGGGTGCGGCCTATCATCCTGGCGGCACGTAGCGACGCGGCGAGAGTACGTGCGGACGCTTGAGCGAAGTCGCGCGCCGCGGGCGACCATCGCGAAGGCTTCTCCAGGACGAACGCTCCCGTGGGGCCCGTGTCTCCAGGGAGGAGGACCACCACCTGCAAGGGAAGGCCGTCTCCGGTTTCCCGCTCCTCGGATTCCTTGGCAGCGGCGATCGAGCGTTCGCCCGACGAGACCATCGCAGCCACCGGAACCGGGCCCCAGGTTGAGGCGACCGAGATCGGGGAGCTCGGCTCAGACTTCAAGAGGAGAACCCCGCCGCGAGCACCGAGCGTCGACGCCACGAGGGCGACCCCCTGCCTGCAGATCTCCTCCTGGCTGGCTGGGGGAGCGGTCAGGCGGACCAGCTCGCCGAGGAGTCGAAGGCCTTCCACGGGATCGAAGTGCACCGAGCGCTCCAGGAGCGGAGCCGGCGGGCCGAAACGGCCCCGCGACACCGCACGGCGGTCAGCTCCGATTATATTGGCTTGAGGTTCGGCAGAGCGAGACATGAGCTCTCGTCACCGGGGCCGGGCCGATCCGTCACTCTCGGACCGGATCCGCGCCCGAGGCAGGCGTAGGCAGTGTCAAGCGGCCTTCGGGGTGCGGATGATCTCGATGTTGCAGGGAGCTTGTGACACCAGGGCGTGGCAGACGCTCCCGAGAAAGAGGCGCCCGAGAGCCGTCGTCCCTTGCGAGCCCATCATGACCAGGTCGGCACCCCACTCGCGGATCGCCTCCAGAAGAGAGTACTTCACACCTGGTTCGCGAAGGTCGTAGCTCGTCCTCAGGTCAGGTCGCGCCTTGAATTTGTCCAAGGCCCTCTGGATGCGCTGGTAATACACCTCGCGCAGCGACGCCCTCAACCTTTCGGCCAAAGGACCGTAGAGCTCGATCTCGCCTCCCGGCGGCGCCACCATCGGCAACTCCAACACAGTGACCAGACGCACCTCCGTGCGCGGTGGCCACGGTCTCCGGATCACCTCATCGACCGCCGCCTCGGCGCCGGGCGATCCGTCGTACGCTACAAGAATCTTCATCGCGATCTCCTTTCAGCGATCCGCTTCTGCAGCCTGCGTGCCAAGCGTCAGGAGCGACGCTGTGATGCGTGGACGGTGAGGAGCCTTCGGCAATCCCGGCCCAGCGCGAAATGTTTGCGCTCGGGAGTCGGAATCTCCGTGTGATGAGCGCGAAAATCTGCGTCGGGCAGGGGTCCCTTCACGGGATGTGGCGCATACCTCGACCGCCAGCCCTGGTCCAGAGGTTATTGTCCTCCGGGGGAAGCGGCACGTCGGTTGCTTGCAAAGAACGTCGAAGCTCGCTGTGGGCCACGGATGGCCCACTCTCGAAGCGTCGCGGGTGTGGGAGGATCCCATGAACGAAACTCATACGTACGCCGTCACCGTTCGATGGACCTCGGAGAAGAGGGGGGTGGCGGAGGCGACATCGCTTCCTAGCCTCGAGGTGGCCACGCCGCCCGAGTTCGGAGGCCACGAGGGTATCTGGAGCCCCGAGCATCTGTTCGTTACCTCCCTGGCCTCATGCCTGATGAGCACGTTCCTCGCCATCGCAGGCAATTCGAAGCTGGGGTTCAGCGGCCTCGAGAGCGTTGCCGAAGGGTCCGTCGTCCGCGGGCAGGACGGGCGCTATTGGATCGCTGGGGTGACGCTCAGGCCCCGCCTGACGCTGGAAAACGAGTCTGACCGGGAGCGAGCAACCAGGATCATGGAGAAGGCCGGGCGGGCATGTCTCATCTCGAACTCGGTCCGGAGTGCGATTCGTGTGGATCCAGTCATCGCGATCTCCAGCCGATCGCACGGCGCACCTCCCGCTCGAATCTGAAGCGGAAGCCGGCGGCCATCGCTTTGAGACGGAGCTCTTTCCGCCAGTACTTCCTCGGGTTGTCGAGCAGCCATCGACACTCCTCCGGCAGAAGGACCAGGCTCACATGGATGTTTGGCGCGACGCCGATCGGCAGGCTGTGCTCCATGCAGGCTTCGTAGAGTCTGCGGAAGATCGGGACGAGATCCTCCGTTCGGGGTGGAGGCTGGTCCTGCATATCCGTCCCGGCCAGGGGACGGAACACGCACACCGTCGGGATCGCGCCCACGGAGGTGATCCAGTCGATTGCCGCAATGGATGACGCGGGCGGCTCGATGCCGGCGATTATCTCGCCGTTCGACAACCAGGGTTGGAACGGTCGGCGACGATTCAGTCCAAGCCGGGCGCAGTACTCGACGGCGCGGAGGTAGCGCTCCAGACCGTATTCGCGATCCTTGCCGGGGCAGATGCGGCGGAAAGTCTCCGGATCGAAGATTTCGAAGCAGAAGGAGACCCGGTTGATCCCGATCTCACGCAAGTCATTATAGCGGCGCAGGTCCCTATGTGGAGGCGTCTGCACCCCGACCAGGAGACCGGTCTCGCTCTTCACACGCCGGAGGTAGGGCTCGAGGATGTCGAGGTAGGCATCGCCCTCGTAGTGTCCCGTGTTGAAGTCCACATAGGTGATCCCTGTCTCCTCGCGCGCCGCGCGGACGACTTGCACCACTTCATCCACGGACTTCTCGGTGGCGTCGTCCACGCCGAGGTTCAGTCCCACGGAGCAGAAGTGGCAGTTCGTTTTCGGCTTCTCCGTCCAGTAGTCGCAGACCTTGGCGGGGTAAGTCCCGAGATAGGTTCCCTGAAGCGTCCCGATCCGGGTCATAAGTTTCCCGGTGGCTGTCTTACGTTCGTACCAGCCAGGTCTCGGTGCCAGCAGGACCCAGGCCACGGATTCCGAAGAGTCGGCGGTCCCGACAGACGAGGCGCCGCCCACAGCGCACCGCTCCCGATAGCGACGGATCACATAGCGCCCCTCATCCTTGTGAAGGACATACGGCGATGTCCTCGCGAAGCCCTCTCCTACCGGCACGTTCGTCCAGAGACCGCCGGGGAGGATGATCTCAAGGCCGCTGCCGAGCCCCGCGCGCGTCCTGAGGACCGGGCGGCCACCATCCCGTTCGATATAGCAGGAATCGTCCAGCCGCATTCCGCGGCAGTAGAGCTCGAGCTTGAGAAGGGCCGGGTTGCGTCGGACGTCGGTCTCCACAGTCATTTCTCCCGGCGTGGCCGGTTCGGTGTGGCAACGGGTCGCATGACTCCATTGGGCCCAACGGACAAGGACGGTGCTGAAGATTCATAATCCCGACGGGGAACCGCGCCGGACAGGATGCTATCATGCCGGCCGCCCAGTCCTGCGCTGCGCCGCGAGAGAGCGGCGCACCATCGAGGAGCCGTCATGTGGAAACATCGGGTCCGATCCGTTCTCCTACAGATCGTCCT
>JBIOWS010000318.1:0-2610 GCA_044868745.1 Candidatus Polarisedimenticolia bacterium | reverse complement strand
CATCGGGGCGCGCATGCAGGACTTCGAGGCGGCCGACCGAAACAAGGACGGCGTCCTCACGCGGGACGAGGTGCAGTAGCCCGGCGGCCCGCCCCGGCCCACCGCTGCCTCTGGACGGGACCCGCCTCGCCGATCCTCCGCCCGGAGAGGGCCTCATAGAGCGCGCCCTCATCGACGATCTGCGCGCGATACTCCCTGTTGCTCGACTCGTGAGGTGTGGCGGCCTCGACCGGTCCGAGAACCGTCGAGGCCGCCCGTGGTCGCGGATCGTTCAGTTCGCGGCGAAGCAGTAGAGCAGGCCGGCGCCGCCCGTGCTCACCAGGTTCTGCTGGCTACAGCCGTTGGTCAGGTGCACCGCATTCCACGAGGCGTTGGGACCGCCCAGCCGGTCGTGATGGCCGACCATGGCGCTGCCCGCGGCGTTGCTGGTCCAGTTGCCGCAGGTGGTCACGTCGGGTCTGCCGATCAGCGCACGTCCGTGCGAGTCCGAACCCGTCAGGATGTCGTGGACGTTGGGCGTGTCCCCCGATCCGTTGACCGTCGCGCCCTTCTCGTCGAGGGCGATGGGCTTTCTGATGTTGTTGCGATCGCGCTGCGAGTCGCCGTGCAACTCATCGACGCTGGCCGCGATGATCACGCCCTTCGCCTTGTACCAGGGACCACTGCCGATCCGGTCGCGCGCGTTGACGGGCAGCGTCGCGCCCGCCGCGGTCTGGCTGAGATACGCGCGCCATGTGCGATTGCCCGCTCCGACGGCCTGCGCCAGCGCCTGGCAGTGCTTGTCGGCGCCCGCCAGGCTGCCCAGATTCGCACCATCGCCGAGACCGACGCTGGTGACGAAAAAGCTCATTGGGTGCTGAGGAGCCTGCGGCGGTTGTGATTGCGACTGCTGCGCCTGGGCGCTGGCGACCGCGGTAAGTGTCAACGTAGGGATCAGGAGGATCGCCGCGGCTCCACAACGCGTGCTGGGCATCGCTGTTCCTCCTCCCGTTGAATGGGTACCGACCGAGCTCCACCGGAAACAGGCTGCTGTCGCGTCTACCATAATCCGGCCCCACCGAGTTGCTGAATCCGCCGTCAGTCCATGGCGGGGACCTCGTCCTCCTCGACGCGGCCTCGAGCGGCCGCGCCTCCCTCGGCCTGGTTCCGGTGTTAGGATGCTCGGCGAGCCTGGGGAAGGAGGATCGCGCATGATCGTCCGGAGCATGAATGATCTGAAGGGAACGAAGGGGGACGTGCGGACCGAGAACTGGTCGAGTCTGCGCTTCCTCCACCGAGAGGACGGGATGGGCTTCACCTTCACCGCCACCACGCTCAAGGCCGGTATGGACCAAGTGATCTGGTACAAGAACCATCTCGAGGCGTGCTATGTCCTGGAAGGAGAAGGGACGATCGAAGACCTGTCGACTGGCACCGTCCACGAGCTCGCGCCCGGCACGCTCTACGCGCTCAACAACCACGACCGGCACCGGCTCCGCGCACGAACGCGGATGCATCTGGTCTGAGCGTTCAATCCCGCCCTCGCCGGCGGCGAGGTGCATGATCCGGAGGGCACCTATCCCGCGCGCTAGCGGGAGCCAGCCTCTCGTGATTGGCAGGTCTTTCGTCTTGGTCGGTCGCAGCCACTCCTGATGATGCCGGCCTACGGCCTCGCCAGGACGATGTCGAACTTGCCGAGGAGGCCGGTGCGCCGGTTGACCGGGATTCTGGGGGGGGACCGAGATAGCCACCCCCGTGCGACCCCTACTTCGCCGCCTTCCACTCCCACGCCCTGATCTTGGCGTTGCCCTGGGCGTCCGTCTCGTGCTCGACCATGCCCACGATCCGATTCAGGCGCGCCAGTTTCTTGGAGGTCGTCTGGTAGGTGCACGCCGCCGACCACTTCATGCCCATGCCGTCCCCCGTCGGCGTCCCAATCCCCATCCCGTTCCAGATCACTCCTTCACCGTCGTCCGTCATGAAGATCCCCTGGCCCTCACCGTAGACCTGGCCGGGGATCCGCTCGTAGGCAACGTACGTCCCCATGTCGGTCCCCTTCCGGCCAAAGTACGTCGCCTGCGTCTGAATCGTGATCTCCATCCTGACGAACCTGCCACCCTCTCCCGGCAGGACGCGCGTCCCGATCACCTTGCCCGATGCCTCTCCGATCTTGTCGCCCACCATCGAAGCACCCTCCCCCTTGTGGATGATTCATCGCGACTCGCAACCAGCGCCTGCTGACCGTGCAGCGAGCGCCACCGGCCAGGTTAACCATTTCCGCCGTGCAAGCAACCCCGATCTGCGCTATGCGTCATCGGCGTAGGGCGCCGCCGTCGGCTCAGCGGGGCGGCATCTCGCCGGGGCGCCACTCGACGGCGCCGAAGCGCGTGTGGCCGAGGAAGTTGTACGCCAGCGTGACCGTCTGCACCAGCTGGTGCCGGTCGCCGCCACCCGGGACGCGGCCGTCGCGCGTCGACACCAGGTACCCGAGGCTGAGGGCGTGGGGGCCGTAGATGCGCACGGTCAGGCTCGCGCTGGCGCGGTTGATCAGCTCGTGTCCGAACTTCTCGGCGCCTTCCGAGGCACCGGCGCCCAGACCGACGACCCAGTACTGGCGCGTCGACGCCTCCA
>JBIOWS010000317.1:0-6776 GCA_044868745.1 Candidatus Polarisedimenticolia bacterium | reverse complement strand
CCTTCGAGATCGAGAACCTGGCCGGAACGATGGAGGTGATACCTGGCACCGGTCCTGTCGTTGTGGCGGTCGCCACGGTGCACGCGGAGAGCCAGGAGCTGGCCGACGCCGTGCGCTTCGAACGGGTCACGAGCCAGCGTGGTCTGCCGACCCTGCGCGTGCGCTTTCCGATCGATCGCCACGGCACCATCCGCTATCCGAAGGGCGGGAGCGGTCTGTTCGGACTGCTGGGCGGTGGATCGATCACCGACGCAGAGTATGACGGCCAGAGAGTGAAAGTCAGCGACAGCCACGGAGCGATGGTGTACGCCGACGTGGAGATCCAGGTGCCGCGACGCGCCATCGAGGCCACGTTTCGCAACCTGGTGGGAGCGATGCATGGCCGGGAGATCGAGGGAAAGCTGGCGTTCGACTCCTCGAGCGCGGACCTGACTCTCGAGAAGCTGAACGGGGAGATCCGGGCCGACACCGGCTCGGGGGACGTCAGGGGGACCGGCCTGGAGGGGTCGATCGTTTGCGACACCGGCAGCGGCGACTGTCTCCTGACCGGGTTCCGCGGCGACAGGATCACCTGCGACGTCGGCTCCGGGGACGTCACCATCCGCTCGGCCAGCGCCCGCTTTGTCTCGACCGACACGGGCTCGGGGGACGTCCGGATCCTGGAAGCGGACGTCCAAGAGGTGGACGCCGACACCGGTTCGGGGAACGTCGAGCTGGAGAACCGGGGCGGCAGGCTGGCGCGCGTGAAAGCGGACACGGGAAGCGGCGACGTCACCCTGCGGTTGGGGCCGGAGGCCTCCTTCGAAGCCCTCGCCGACCAAGGAAGCGGCGACCTGACCGTGCGCTACTCCGACGCGGAGCCGATCGTGCGCCGCAAAGAGATCGTCGGCTACCGCCGTGGTGACGCCAGAATCCACATCGCCGTGGACACCGGCAGCGGCGATCTCCTGATCGAGCCCGGAACCTAGGAGCCGGGCGCCGGAGGGCAGCCCGGGTCAGCGGGCTTGGGCCTCCAGCTCGATCTTCAAACTGCCGCGCAGGGCGTTGGAGACGGGGCACCGCCCCTCGGCCTCGCGCGCCACCTCCGTGAACTGGCTCACGGGGATCCCTTCGAGCCCCTCCGCGATGACCTTGAGGCGCGACGACTGGATCTTGAGTCCGGCGTCGCCGAAATCGGCCCCCACGGTGGCCGTGACGCTGAGCTTGCGCGCCCGCGCGTTCTTGCGCCCGAGTGTCGCGGACAGCGCCATGGCGTAGCAGGCGGCGTGCGAGGCGGCGATCAGCTCCTCGGGGCTGGTCTTCCCCCCCGGCTGCTCGACGCGAGCCGGAAATGTAACGGGGAGGGTGAACGCGCCGGTGCCGGCCTTCACCTCGCCCCTGCCTTCCTTCACGGTGCCTTCCCAGGTGATCTGAGCATGCCGTTCGAACGAGGCCATGGACACCTCCTCAGGATCGGTTGGAGACGGCGACCATTATAGCGATTCCGCCGCGCGGCGACCTCCCGTGCTATAGTCTCGACTCCCCTAAGCCCGAAGTGCCCGTCCCCCGGGCACTCTAGAGCGCGAGACAAGGAGGCTTCGATGAAGGTCATGCTGTTGGGAGTGGGAGCGATCGGCACGGTGGTCGCGCGACATCTCGCGGGGCACCGGGCCATCGCCTCGCTCACCCTGAACGACATGGACACCGCCCGGGCCGAGCGTCTCGCGGCGGAGCTCGGGGGCGGGCGGCTGGCGGTCGAGCGCGTCGACGCGGCCGACCCGCAGGCGCTGAGACGCTCCCTCAAGGGGTATGGTCTGGTGATCAGCGCCGTCCTGCCGATCCACAACGAGGCGATCATGGAGGCCGCCCTGGCGTCCGGCAGTCACCTGCTGGACCTGTCCTCCGGAGGAACCGACCAGCTCGCGCACGATCCCGAATGGAGGAGGGCCGGGCTCACCGCCCTGCACGGCATGGGGGAGGATCCGGGGATCAGCAACGTGTTCGCCCGCTGGGCCTCCGACCGGATGGACGAGGTGGAGGCGATCCGCGTGCGCGACGGAGAGTATTCGGAGAGCGCCGAGTTCCCCCTCGCCTGCCTGTTCTCCACCGAGACGTTCATCGAGGAGGCGGTGTCCGAGGCGATTTACTTCGAGGACGGGGCGTGGAAGAAGCTGCCCGCCTGGTCGAACCGCGAGATCTACCCGTTCCCCGACCCGGTCGGCCCCCAGCCGGTCTACAACATGAGCCACGAGGAGGTGGAGACACTGCCGCGCTCCATCGGCAAAGGGATCCGTTTCGTCGACTTCAAGCTGGCGGTGCCCGACGAGATGCAGCGGCACCTCGCCTTCCTCGACCGCATCGGCATGACAAGGCGTGACAGGGTGCGCGTGCGCGGCGGCGAGGTGTCTCCGCTGTCGGTACTGGCGGCGGTCCTGCCGCAGCCTGCCGACCTCGGCGGGAGAATCCGCGGGGCGGCGATCATCCTGGTCGAGGTGGAGGGACGGAAATCCGGCCGGCGCATGCGGCACGTCCTGCACGCGGCGATGACCCACGAGGAGGCGTTCCGACGGCAGAAGGTGACGGCGACCGCCTACCTGACCGGCACCGGCGCCGCCGCCGGGGCCGTGGCGATCGCCACCGGCAAGGTTGGCCAGAGAGGGGTGATCCCTCCCGAAATGCTCGACCCGGAGCCGATCCTGGCCCTCCTGGAGGAGTTCGGCGTGGTGGTCCACCGCCAGGAGAAGGGCCTCTAGCGGACGGCCACGCTCGAAGTGAGGAGCTCGACCGGGAGGGGCGCGCCGGTCGGGCCACGGACGGAGGCGCGATCGAAGAGCAGTTCCGACTGGCCCGGCGCCAGGGCCCGGAACTCGATCTCCAAAATCCCTCCCGAGCCGTTGAGCAGGCCGGAGGACTCGATCATCGACAGTCCGACCGCCAGGTCTCCCGGCCGGTTCGGGTTCACCGAGGCCAGCAGGACCGGCTGCAGGGAGGTCGAACGAAACAGAGCCCCCTCCCGCGCCGTGACATACTGCAGCACCTCCGGGTTGAACTTGAGGTGAAAGGGGACGCTGCTGATGCTGGCCCCCTCGCCAAGGACGACCCGGACCACGACAGGCTGACCCGGTGTCAGGACGGTGCTGCCGGGGACCAGCTTCAGGGAGGCAGGAGCTGTAGCCCCCGCGGGAACGGGAGGAGCGGGAGAGCCTCTCAAGGAATCCGCGTTTCCAGCCCCGTCGGTGGGATCCCCCTGTTGAAGTGGCGCTTCAACGGGCGACGTCGCCCACAGCATGGGTGCGCTCCAGCCACCGACAGGGATGTCGCTCGAGCCTCTGCCACCTCCCCTGACGTTCGTGGGGGGAGGGGCGGAGGGCACTGCTGCTGTCTGGCGCGGCGCCTCGACGCTCCGTGGCGAAGGGGACGCCCCGATCGGTGCCGCCACGTGCCGCTCCGGCCTGCCCGCCGGAGGAGGGGACAAAGCGGCGTACGCTTGCGGCGGTCGCTGCACCGAGCCGACCGGTCTTGACGGAGCAGGGCGGGGTTCCGTCCGCTCGGCCGGCGATCCGGTTTCGGACATCTTCTGCGGGACCGCACGCGACACCTCCGCCGGCCGAACATCCTGCACCGGGGCTGTTGTCGACGGCGCGACGGGGTCGACGTCGGGGACCTCGGGCATGATCGCGGCGAGCGGCATCGACGAGCTGGGGCCGGTCTGAGCACCCCTGAAATGGAGGCGGTCCCAGACAGGCGCCGCCACCAGCGAACAGGCGAGCAGGGCGGCGGTCGCGATGAACGCCCGGTAAGCCTGGCGATCGATCAAGGAACCGTCACCAGCCCGCCGTGGCCCGGACCGAAGCTGGCGGGGCGGGCGCTGCCATTTTCGTCCTGGATGCTCTCGTCGACCGTGCTACCGACGCTGGAGTCGAAGTCGATCATTCCCGTCCCGACGGCGACCTTCGAGAACCGGAAGGTGATCAGCGCCTCGGCGCCGACGGCGCTGACGCTCGGGTCGGGGGGGAATCGGGTCATGGTGACCTGAAGAGTTCCATCGGACGGGTTGCTGACGAAGAAGAAGGGCTGATTCGCGGGGCTTCCTTTCTTAAGAAGGGGGCCCTGGGTGAAGCTCACATACCGAACCTGTGCGGACGGGTACGTCAGATCGAACCCGACGGTCCAGATCCCGGAAAGGTTGGCGACCAGAACGCTGACATCGACCGTCGTGCAGGTGTTGGCCGACTCCTGGAGATAGACGTCGCCATCACTCACCGGTGAGATGGCGCTGGCGAAGGAGAGCTCGGTGACGCAGGCCGGGCCGCTGTCCTCTTCGCTCCCGCCACCGCCGGCGCACGCCCCGGATAGAAAAGTGATAATCACGGCGAGCAGAACCGCCGACCGGCGATCGCCCTTCCTCGCTCCCCGCGCGGCCGTCATGGGCAGACCGCCAGCCGCTGGCCGAAGTACTCGGTGAAGATCGTCAGGTCGTTGCCATCGACGCTAGCGTCGCCGTCCAGGTCGGCCTGCACGATGAACCCGGGGTCCGCGCTCGTGGTGTTCCAGGCGCGCGCCAGCAGGTTCAGGTCGTTCCCATCCAGCAGACAGTCCCTGTTGACGTCGGCCGTTTTGGCGACGGTGAGGGCGGCGCTCCTGCTGCCGCTTCCGCCATCGGGGTTGGTCACCGTCAGGCTCCGCGGACCCAGCCCCGCCGTGGCGGAGACGGTGATCGGTGCGGTCATCTGCGACGTGCCGGTCACCGAGGTGGAGCCGGTAGTGATGTCGGCCCCCAGAGCCACGGTCGCTCCGCTCTGGAAGTTGCTGCCGGTGATCCGAATCGTATGCTGGCCCGACTGCAGGATGTAGATCGACGTCGTCGCCACCTCGATCGCCGAGGAGACGGTCGGGGCGGGACCGGCGATGACCGAGGGTATCCCGGAGGCCTCGTTGGATGGGAGGCTCACGTTGCCGGCATAGTCGAACGCATGCAGCACGAAATAGTAGGTCTTGGTCGGATCGAGACCCTGGATGTCGTAGGAGGTGACCTTGCCCAGGTCGGTCGTCAGCGTATAAACGCCCGAAGCTGTCCCATACCGGAGACGGTAGCCCGCGAGATCGGACTCGGTATTAGCCGACCAGGTGAGCCTGATCAGGCTGGCCGACCAGGCTGGATCGGCACCGAGGAAGACCACGGTCAGCGCCAACAGCCCGACAGACACGGCTTTCCTGTGAACGGTCGCTGCGGTCCTGCTCACGCGCCCCCTCCTGAAACGCTTCGCTCCGCCGACGCGACGCGGCGGGCGGGGCGATGGCGTGCAATCATGATGCCACCGCTCCGGTGGGGCCCTCCTGCACACCCCTCGGATATCCCTGTACCCCAAGAGGTTGCCGTGTCCAGCGTTCACACAATCACGGTCAAGCAAGTGACTGCTCTGCCGCGTAACCGGCGCTACGTTTTGGTCGCGAGGGCGCGGACTAGCCACCTTCCCGGCCGCCGGGTTTCGCATCGACTCCGGACGGCGTCGGGAGGATCCCTGACCCCAGTCTCTGGTGCGCCCTGATCATCAGGCTCTTGATCGGCAGGTCGTAGGCGCACGCCTGCTCGCAGAAGCCGCTGCAGTGGAGACAGTGCGCCGCGCGCTCGGAGGAAACGAGCCTGGCGTAACTCTCCATCGCCCGCTTCTCCTGCCCGTACTCGCGGTCATACATCGAGAAACGCAGGATGTCGGTGATGCGGACCTCCTCCGGGCAAGCCGGCAGGCAGGCGCCGCTGAACCGGCAGACTTCCGTGGAGAACGTCTCGGCGTATTCTTCCAGGATCGCCAGGTCGGCGCGGGTCATCGGCTGACCGGACGCCACGGCATACTCGTCTACCTGGCGCTTGCCGTTGATGGAGATGACCAGGTTCGAGATCCGGCGGTTCGCGAGCACCCACTTGAGAGCCGCCTGCTTGAATGTGGTGTAGCGATCTTTGAATTTGTCGAGATCGGCCCCCTTGGCGCCCGCCAGCGTCTTCATGGCGATGAAACCGGCCCCTCTCTCGTGGGCGTTGGCGATGAGCTTGTCCTGGTCCGGGTAATCGAGAAAGCTGTAGCGGCAAAGCAGCACATCGAACTTCCCCGAGCCGACGGCGTGCTGCATCACCTCCATGAGGTCCGGGTCGTGGCCGCTGACGCCCATGAAGCGGGCCTTGCCGGCCCGGCGCGCCGTCTCCCAGGCCTCGAAGATCTCGGGATTCTGCAGACGCTCCAGCCCGCGCCCGTCCGAGTTGTGCCCCACCTCGTGGTTCAGGACGATATCGACGTGGTCGGTCTGCAGGCGCTGCAGGCTGGAGTCCAGCATCTTGAGAAAAACCGCTTTCTTCGCCGGCTCGCCGATGTGGTGGGGGCACCACTTGGTGGTGAGCACGAACTTATCTCTGCGCCCCTTGAGCGCCCGCCCGATCGCCCTCTCGCTCGAGCCTCCCCGGTAGCAATGAGAGGTGTCGACGTAGTTGATCCCCCGGTCCAGGGCGTACAGCAGGACGTCCGGGTCGTCGAGAGGGTACGCGCCGAAGCCGATCTCCGACACCTTCAGTCCCGTCCGCCCGAGGGTCCGGTAGCGCATGCCAGTCGCTTCCGGGATCTCCGAGGCCGCCGAGCGCGTCAGCAGGGCCCCGGAGGCCAGCGCCCCGCCAAGGACCGCCGTGCCCTTCAGGAATTTCCGCCGGCTCATGCGACGTGCGCGTTCAGCCATGACCCAACTCCTCCCGGAACCGAGGGGAGAGAAAAAGAGCCAGCATGCCCAGGAAGAAGATGAGGACGTACGCC
>JBIOWS010000316.1:0-8402 GCA_044868745.1 Candidatus Polarisedimenticolia bacterium | reverse complement strand
GCGGCCAGGCGCTCCGCCTGGCGCAGCCGAGCGCGGCTGTCACGCAGGCTCTCGGCCATCCGGTCGAAGGCGCGCGCCAAGTCGCCGATCTCTCCCGGCGCTTCCAGACCGAGCGGCTCGAAGCGGTCCTGGGCGATGAGGCGGGACATCTCCTCGAGGCGTCGCAGCGGCCGGGTGACCGCGCGCGCCAGCGTGAGTCCGACGAGGAGCGAGAAAGCCGCGCCGGCGGCCGCGACCAGCAAGGCGATCCGTCCCAGCGAGGAGGACATGCGCAGGAAGCGCTCCAGAGAGACGGCGGCGACCAGGCGTCCGATCACCGTTCCGGCCGCGTTCCGCAGGGGACGGGTCCTGTAGCTGTGCGGCACACCGCGCACCATCAGCTGCCCCGCGGTCTGCTCCCCGGGGGACGGCAGGGGATCCTGCGGATGGCTGGCGGCCAGGATCTCTCCCTGCCGGTCGAGGAGCACGGCCCGGACCGTTCCCCCGGGGGACAGCCGCCGGAGGAAATCGGAGTCGAGCAGCCTCCCTCCGATCAAGTGGACCGTCCGGCCGGAAACGGTCAGCGTTTTCCGGGACTGGATGGTCAGAGCCCTTCCGACCCCCGGCACGATCTCGTCCTCGACGTAGGAGAATGTCGAGTCGGGGAGTCCAGCCCTGGGGGGGTCGAGACGACCGGCGGTGCCCGGGGCATGCCCCGAGCAAAGGATGCGGCCGTCTCGATCCAGCAGTGTCAGACAGTCGAGTCCGCCCGCCTCCATCAGCCGGGAAGCGTAGTCGGCCAGTGAGGTCTCATCCGGCGCTGGGCCCCCGCCGCCGGACGGCTTGGCGGGGAGCGGGTCACGCGAGACCAGGAGAGCGACTCGCTCCAGAGCCTCCCGGACATCCTTCCCTTCCCGCCCGATCGCCGCTTCGAACTCGGCGAGCGCCTCGTCGATCCTCCTCCCGTCATCGGCGCGCACCAGCTCCCTGACGCGCGTCCGCACGTACCAGACGGCGGCGCTGGGGGGCACCACGCTGATGAGGACGAGAAGACCGGTGATGCGGGTCCGCAGGCCGAGGCGCCTCATGACCGCCGCAGGATATCACCCCGCCCACAGGCGGTCGACGCCGCCGGCGGTGAGGGGCGGTCCGGGAAGGCAGCCCTAGCGGATCTCGGCCTTCAGCGCCTTCCCCGCGGCGAACCGGACGACGCGACGGGCGGGGATGTTGATCGGGGCGCCGGTCTGCGGGTTTCTTCCGGTCCGCGCCTTGCGGCGAGCGATGGTGAATGTCCCGAAGCCCACCAGGCTGGCGCGCTCGCCCCTCCTGAGGGCCTTCGTGATGTGCTCGAGCATCGAATCGATGATGTTGGCCGCTTGTACCTTGGTGATCTTCGAGTCACGGGCGACGCGGCTGGTGAGCTCGGCCTTGTTCATCACGACACCTCCTGTTGCGAAATGCGTGGGTTGTCGGGACCACGGCGTCTGGTGGCTTATAGCAAATGCGTCTCTCCCTTGTCAATTGAGGGGACAATTGCGTGCGATAATGCGTCCTGGAATTTCTCGAGGAGGGTCGGGTGTCCTCGCTCATCCAGATCGAGCTCCCACGCCGCAAGCGCGGCAGCGCGGCGAGCGGAGACCCGCGGGGCCACTTGAAGCCCCTGGCGCGCCGCGTCGGACGGGCAATCCAGGATTTCCGACTGATCGGGGAGGGCGATCGGATCCTCGTCGCCATGTCCGGCGGCAAGGATTCCTTCGCCATGCTCCACCTGCTCGACCACCTGCGCCGGCGCGCTCCGGTCGGATTCGAGCTGGTGGCGGTCACCGTGGATCAGGGCTACCGGGGCTTCCGCGCGGACGCTCTGGAGCGCTACTTTCGCGACCGGGGGTACGCGTACCACATCGAGCGGACCAACATCGCCGAGGTGATCGACGACACCATGCCGCTCGGGGACACGCACTGCTCCATGTGCGCCCGCCTCCGGCGCGGCGTGCTGTACAGGCTCGCGCCCCAGCTGGGTTGCAACAAGATCGCGCTCGGGCACCACGCCGACGACCTCCTGGAGACGCTCCTGATGAGCCAGTTCTTCAATGGCGAGATCTGCTCGATGCCGCCCCTGCTGCGCTCCCGTGACGGCAGGAACACCGTCATCCGGCCGTTGTGCTACGTCTGGGAGCACGAAATCGTTCGCTTCGTGGCGGAGGTCGGTTTTCCGGTCATCTGCTGCGCATGTCCGGCCTGCGGCGACAATTCCCTCAAGCGGAAACAGATGAAAATCCTCCTGGCGAACCTGGAGGCCGATCATGCCGGGATCAAGGCCTCCCTCCTGCGGGCGCTGTCCAACGTCAAGGCCGACCACCTGCTCGATCGTCACTGGCTCGATCTACCTCCGTACTCTCCGCACGACGCACCTCGGATGCGCGACTGACCCACGGCAGCGCACCTGCCAGCCGGTGTCGAGGCGAAAAAAAGGGGCGGTGGACTCTCCGTCCGCCGCCCCTGGCACGCGCGGGACGATCCCGAGCGTGGGAGGGAGTAAAAGTCGGTCGCTGTCAGCTCGACGCCTGGCTCGCCGCTAACCAGAACGCTTGTGCCATTTCAGCGACCGTTTTGATGCCCGCTGCCCTTTCCCGTTCTAAAAACCCTCCCCAAGGTGGCCGCGAGAAGTCTTGCTATTACACCATGAAACTACGCCCAAAATTGTCATTGTCAAGCTGAAAATAACGATTCATTTTTTGCTCGCGCGAACTGCATACGTCAACGGAATGAAAGGGGTGATTTTGCGCGCTTTTCACGGGAGCGCTTGCGATTTAAGCAATGCCGGCTCGGTCAACGGCCCCGACGTATCCCCACTATCGCGTGCCGAGCCGCGCACCCCTCGGAACATCTCCGCCCCAGGGTCAGCCAGCTTAGCATCCGCCGGCGCGACGTGCGTCAGGCTCCTACAGGTGGCCGTGGCGTTGGTGTGACGGCCAGGAGGCATCCCCGGTGGGAGGCGCCGCCGGCCTGCGTTCGCGGGAGCGTGCGGAAGTGAGCGCCGGGGCCCCGCCGCGCGCTTTGCAGCGCGGTGGGCGGCGCGAGCGGAGCCGAGCCGAGCGGCGCGTCAGCGCCGCGGAGGCGACTCCCGCGGACGCAGGGCAGGCGCCTCAAACTGGGGATACCTGAGTGAACGGACTTCTTGACCGCCCTCCGGGGCTCGGCTAGACTCGGCGCCTTTCTCTCCGGGCCGCTGACCTGGATGCCCTGACGGGGGGAGCGTGATTGCCGGATCGCTTCGGCGGGGATTCACCGAGGCCGCCCGACGCCCCCGAATCACTCTCAGCCTCTACCTGCTCAACCTCTCGGCGGCAGCCGCTCTAATCGCGCCTCTGGCGGTCGTCCTGGACGATGCGCTGGGACGGAGCGTGGCGGCGGAGGGGCTGGACAGATCCTTCAACTTCGAGACGATCCTCGATCTCCTTCGCTCCCGCGCGGAGTTCCTGGCGGGTCATTTCCAGTCGCTCGGCGTGGGTGCCATCCTGTACGCGATCACCTCCACAATCCTCAGTGGGGGCGTCCTCGATGTTTTGAAGGGTCCGCAGCGCTCGCCATTTCTGCCGCGCTTTCTCGGAGGCTGCGGCCGCTATGCATTCCGCTTCCTGCGGCTCTTGATCTATCTGGCGTTCGTCCTCTCCGCCCTGTTCTGGATCTCGCGCGGTATCGATCGTCTCGTCGTTCTGACCTTCGATGAGTCGATTCACGAGGTGGCCGCGTTCTGGGCGATGCGCGGCAAGCAGGCGCTGATGTTCCTGATCCTGCTCCTGGTGGCGTCGGTCTTCGACTTGGCGCGCATCCTGACAGTGCTGGAGAATCGGGCCCACATGATCGGTTCGCTCCTGACGGCGGCCGCCTTCGTCGGCCGGCACGCCCTGCCGATCCTGACGCTCGACGCCCTGCTGCTCACCGCCGGCCTGCTCCCCTTCGTTCCCTACCTCTTAGTGGCGCACCTCCTGCTGCCTGCGGCCTCGATCCTCGGTCTCCTGGCCGTGCAGCAGCTCGTCATGTTCTTGCGCCACTATGTCCGCGTCGCAGGCGTCGCCTCCCTCCTGTCGTTCTACCGCGTCGCGACCGGCGCGCCCCAATCCGAACTCTTGGAGGAGGCGCTCGCCCGCCCCGCAACGGGGCCCGCCCTCGCCGCGGGGCGCGCGCCGGTCGGCGCGGGCCCGGTCGTGCTTCTGACGGCGGCCCTGTTCGGCGCCTCCGTCTGCCCGGGCGTCGTCCTGGCTGCAGCGTCGTCGGCGGTCGATCCCGACGGGGCGACGGGACGGGCATCGCTCAGCCGGCGCGTCGTCTCGTACCGAATCGAGGCGACGCTCGACCCCGGTCGGCGGACCATCGCCGGTCGGGAGATGATCACCTACCGCAACGACACGCGCGTCCCGATGCTCGACCTGCAGCTCCACCTCTATCCGAACGCCTTCTCGAACAGTCGAAGCACCTACATGCGCGGCATGCCCTGGGACGACATCAGGGACCGGGCGCGGCTCGACAGGATGGCGCGCGAGGAGACCTGGGGCTCCATGACCATCGTCTCGATCCGCGCGCCCGGCGGCGCCGACCTGACGGCGAGGGCCTCGATCGACGAGACGATCATGATCGTCCCGCTTCCGTTCCCCGTCGGGCCCGGCGGAACGGCGCGGATGGAGATCGCCTGGGAGACGCTCCTGCCACGGGTTTTCGACCGCATGGGGCGCTGGGGCGACCATTTCGACGTGATGCAGTGGTTCCCGAAGCCGGGGATCTTCACCGACGCCGGCTGGAGGGTCTACCCGTTCTACTGGGACTCCGAGTTCTTCGCCGACTTCGGGACCTTCGAGGTCACGCTCACCGTCCCGCGGGAGTACCGCCTGGAGGCCACCGGTGTCCCCGGCGAAAGCCGATTCAATCCGGACGGGACGCGGACCGTGACCTATCGGGCGGAGGACGTGCACGATTTCGCCTGGGTCGCCGATCCGCGCGCCGTCGTCGCCCGGGAGGTCTTCGACGAAGGGCCCTACGCCGCGGCCCCGGTCGAGATCATCTTCATGCACCCGCCATGTCACGCGCTGATGGCGCCCCGGGTCCTGGCGGCCGTCAAAGAGGGGCTGCGCTACTACGGTGAGCGCCTGATGCCGTATCCGTACCGCCGCCTGGTCGTGGATGGTCTCCCGATGGGTCTCGGCGGAGGCATGGAGTATCCGATGTTCTTCACGGTGTCGCTGGCCTGGTTCCTGCCGCGCTGGTACTCGGCGCCCGAGGAGGTGACGCTGCATGAGTTCGGCCACCAGTACTGGTACGGGATCGTGGCGACCAACGAGTTCGAAGAGCCGTGGCTCGACGAGGGGATCGACTCCTACGTCACGCGGCAGGCGATGGAGCGATGGCTCGGCGCCGGCCGTCCCGGCAGGACTGTGAACGCCTTGTTCGCTTACACCGCCACGCGCATTCTGAACGAAGGGCTGGAGGTGCCCGCCGGTCGCTGGAGTTTAAACCTCGACCAGATCCTCGGCTTTCACGACACGCCGTTCCGTCCGGTCGATGGGGGATTGCTCGGCTATCCGGTGAGCCCCTTTCACCTCGAGCTGCCCGGTCTCGGCGGTGGGGAGCTGCTCTCGGCCAGGCGCGACTACGCCGAGTCGGCTCGGGACGATCCCCTGCTCACCCCTTCATGGGGCTTCAAGCCCGGGGCGTACTCTCCGATCGTTTACGACAAGACCGATGTCGTCCTGGAGACCCTGGCCCGTCTCGTCGGCAGAGGAGCCTTCGACGAGGTCCTGAAGGAGTATGTGCGGCGCTTCCGTTTCAAACATCCGACAAGCGCCGACTTCCTCGCGGTGCTCGGGGAGACGGTCGCACGGGTTCACCCCGATCTCGACCTCCGTCCCCACATCGATCAACTGTTCCGAGGAACCGGGACGATTGATTACGCCATCACCGCTCTCGGGAGCCGGGAGGCGACGGAGCCGCGGGGATACCTGCCGGCGGTCAGGGCCGGGGAAGCGCCGCTCGACCGGCGCTCCGCTGCCGGACCGAGGGACCTCGGCAAGTACGAGACCGAGGTGATCGTGTCGCGTCTGGGGGAGGTCGCTCTCCCGGTCCAGGTCATGGTGCGCTTCCAGAGTGGCGAGGAGGTGCGTGAGACATGGGACGGCCGGGAAACATGGAAGCGGTTCACTTACGAGCGCGACAGCAAGGCGGAGCGCGCGGTCGTGGATCCGGATCGGATCTTCGCCATGGACGTCGACCGCGGCAACAACGGTCTCACTCTCGAGCGCCAACCGAGACCGATCGCCCGCCTGGCCGGCCTGTGGCTCTTCTGGATCCAGAACTACCTGCATCTGGCGGCCTCACTGTCCTGAGATGCCTCACTGCTCGAACCGCACGATGGTCGTCGCCTCGATCGGCGGCAGGGACGACCGCGGGGGCTGCGCGCCCCCCTTGGCTGCACCGGCCGACCCACCCGGAGCGGCGGCGAACAGCGCGCCGGCCAGATCACGCAGTCTCGCCTTCACCTGGTACCGTCCGGCGGAGGGGACCGGACCCACCGTGAATTCGTGCTTCAAGACCTCGCCCGGCCCCAGGTCGATGATCCGTCCTGCCAGGATCGGCAGCAGGTCGGCGGCTCGCGGCGTCCCGGGAGGCCCGGGATCGACCGGAGCGATGACCTCGGCGGGGGTGGCGGCCGCTCTGGACCGCCCTCTGCTCTGCGGCGCCGGAGGGGTTGAAGGGTCGATCCTGACGACGCGCAGTTCGAGCCCATCGGACGCAGGAGCGATCGCCACGCGGCGGCGGCTGGCGTTCCTGATGTCGAGAACGCAGGGAACCCGCTCGTTGACGCGCGGCGGCTCGTCGGGCAAGCAGGCGACGACGGCCTCAAGATCGGTCGGCGCGCGCTGGAAAGCGGCGCGCAGGGCCGGGAGGGCCGGCGGACCGATCAGCGCCAGCAGCTCCAGGCCTTCCCTGCGGTGCGCCGGAGCGTAGTCGCGGCCGGCGTACTCGCGCCCCAACTCGATACCGGCCTCGACCCACTCCTCACGCGGCTCACCACGGTGCGCCTCGTACCATTGCCGCCAGCGCGCGGTGGCGTCCTGCCGGCCCCGGGCCGCCCCCTCCGGTTCGAAATGGAACGACTGGCAGGTCACCATCCTGAGGGCGCGGTGGGCGCTCTCGCTGATGGTCCACGAATCGGCTCCGGTCAGGATCCGTCGGGTGTCCGCGAGGTGATCCAGCAGGAACGGGACTGCTTCGGTCATCAGGTGGGACCGCGCAGCGCCGAGGACGCTCTCGATGACCCAGGGACTGGGATCGTCGAGATAGGGACGGTAGAAGTTGAAATCTTTGCACCCAGCGTCGACGAGAGCCCGTACGGCATGCTCGCGCACCCTTTCATTGCGCTGGGCGGCGTAGAGCGAGAGCACTTCGCAGGGCGACCCGGCCAGGCGCCCGATCTCGCTCAGCAGACGCGGGCGTTGTCGTTCGTAGTCCTCGTCGGCGAGGAGCTCAACCAGTGGGTCTCCGCCGGCGGCGAGCAGGATCGGAAAGACGAGGGCCGCGCCCGTCACGGCCGCCAGGCCAGCGCGCTTTGCCGGCGATCCGCCCGGCGGAAGCCCCGCCCGTTCCCACCTCACGCTTGCCTCATCCCCGTCCGGTCACTATATATTCACCCCGGGCGCGGCACTGTATATTGAAGGAGGCGGCCCGGACAATGGGCCGGTCTCCTTGACGCTCCCCGGACCGTATGTTAGAGTCGCGCGCATCCATTAGATGCGACGTCGGTTCCGAGTGATCCTGAAGGGAGCCGTTGCTCCCGCATTCCTCCCCGCATCCGCCGACGCAGATCGCCGGGCGCGCGGGTCAACCTTCCTCGCCGAACCGTCAGGGCGAGGAGTGTTCAAAGGAGGTCTCGATGTGGGATAAGAAGGACACGGTCGGACGCCCGGGCGAGGCATCTGCAAACCCTACCTATGCTCCCGATACGCCGAGAGGTAGCCGCCTCGTGAACATCAACATCGGCCCGTCGATCCAGATCAAGGGAGAGCTGCAGGGAGACGAGGACCTGACCATCGACGGTCGCGTCGAGGGCAAGATCGACCTGAGGGACCACAACCTCACAGTAGGCCCGAACGGCAAGATCAAGGCGGATCTCTACGCCAACACGATCATGATCGCCGGTGATGTGACCGGCAACGCGTTTGCGGCGGAGCGCGTGGAGATCGCACCCACGGGACGGTTGAACGGCGACATCGCGGCGCCGCGCATCACCATCGCCGACGGCGCGCACTTCAAAGGAAGCGTCGACATGGAGCGCGGCACGGAAGCGTCGCGCAGGACCGCGTCCGCCGGGTCCTCAACCAAGGCTGAAGAGGTGCGCCGTATTCCCGAGGTCAGGGACAACACCCTGAAGG
>JBIOWS010000315.1:0-2006 GCA_044868745.1 Candidatus Polarisedimenticolia bacterium | reverse complement strand
GCACAGCCATCAGCGCCGCCCGGTTCATGGAGCCACTGTCGCGCGCCACCGCCCAGTACATGATGACGATTGATGCCGCCAGGAGGCGGCGGACGGCCTGAGAGAGTGGAACGAGCCGGAGAACGCTCACGACCAGGAAAGCGGCCAGGCCGACGTTCAATCCGGAGAGAGCGACGATGTGGTAAACCCCCGCACGAATCAACTTATCTTCGAGGTCCTGTGGAAGCTCGTCCCTCTCACCGAGCAGGAGTGCCGCTAGGAAGGAGGCGGTCGGCTCCCCGCCCGGCCCTGCCGCCCTTTGAAGGTGCGCCACAACGGCGCTGCGCAGTCGAGGCAAAAGAGCGCGGATCGGCGACCCCCCATCAGGGAGCCGGCGGATGAGCTGCGCGCTCTTGACCGATCCAAGGAGGGCAATCCGGCGGGCCTTCAAGTGACTGACGTAGTCGAAGGCGCCCGGGTTGCGGAAATTACGCGGGGGTCCCAGGCGCGCCGTGAGCTCGAGCAGGTCCCCGGGCTGCCACGGCGATCGCAATCGATCAGCGGGGAGCGGCGCCGTGAGACGCACGGTGATTCCCCTCAAGATCGTCCCCTGGAATGGCGGACGACCGGGAATGCGATATCTTCGGAATCGTACAAAGAGCGCCACGCGTCCCTCCTCCAGGGGCTGCACGGCCAGTGCCCGACCTCGCAGCCACACGGGAGTCTTCCCCGCCTCGTAGCCGTGCTCGCTCCAAGTCGCAAGGAGCCGCGGCAAGGGATCGAGAGCGAGATGACCACCCGCCACTCCTAAACCCAAGCACAACGGCCACAAGATGCCGGACACTCGCGACCCGGCTCCGGCTCGACGCATGGTGGCCGGCGCCAAGGAGCGTGGCACAGCAAGGGCGAAGGCGAGGAGGGGAGGTACGACAAGGATCAGACCAGGCGCGCCTTGCAGGGCGGCCACCAGGCCCCCGGCGAAGGCCAACGCGTGCGCCAGGGCCCGCAAACCGGAGCGGCTAAGGTGCGAGGAGAACGAGCGCGGTGCCAATGCTGTACCGGATGGCCCCGGCTCTCCTCGCGGGACGGCATCGATGCTAGCGTCGCGCGGCGCCCCGGTCAAGCCCGCCCTTCGGCGACGGGATCAATCGAAGAGGGTCAGCCTCGGGAGCCGGCAGCGCCGCCTGAGCAGCCGGGCCAGGAGCGCCCGACGCGTTGTCGCGAAGGCCTCTGTGGTCATGCGCGCCTGTTGTGACTGCAGATCTCGCTCGACCTCCACCTCCATCGCCCGGACCTCCTCGGGAGGAACGGAGGCACGCGCCGCTTCGAGGATCGACTCGTCGAGCCGGCGCAGATGACCATCGAGGCTCAGAGGGTCGAACGATCCGTCTTGGGCTCCCCTGCGGAGCCTCCTGAGATCGGCGGCGGCACGCGCCAGCGACGCGACCAAGGGGTCGAGTCCCGCCTCCGAGGCGCACGACATCGCCTCGCGGACTCTGCGGGCCAGTCTTCCGACGTGGCGGGGCAAGACCGATGTCCCATCACTCCCGCGCGGACCGGGACGGCCTGCCTCCGCGGCGCGCAGAGCGCTGTACAGATCATGGATCGCCAGCACTTCCTGGCGACAGTACGAGAGAGAGTTGACGCGACGAGCCGCGGGCCGGGACCGGCGGTCGAAGGCGTCGAACACGTTGGCGATACCCTGTAGGACGATGCGCAAAGGGATGCCGGCCGTCTGCCAGTCGTTCATGAGGCTCCAGTCGCGCGGGGACAGGAGCATAGGGGCTCCGCGGCGACGCACGAACTCCGCCTCGATGGCGCGGAAGTATCCGGCGGCGCTGTCCCGCTCGCTCATGAATTGCGGGCGTAGATGATCCGCAGCCCTTCGAGGGTCAGGTTCGGGTCCAGATCGTCGAGGATCGTTCTCAACTCGGTCTCCAGGGCGGCCACGAGCCCTCCCGTTCCGATCGTCCGCACAGGCTGTCCCATTTCCTCGCACATACGCGTCAGGATCCCCTGGACGAGCC
>JBIOWS010000314.1:0-3488 GCA_044868745.1 Candidatus Polarisedimenticolia bacterium | reverse complement strand
AGGACCACCAGATGTGGACATGCCCCACGATGACGATCGCACAACCGGTGCCGATCGCTGTCAGAATGAAGCGCAAGGAAAGTGCGCGGGATTCTATCACCGTGCCGGGGAGCTTAGAGGTGCGTGCGGCTAGACTCCTTGCAGCAACCGCTCTCCAAACAGCGCCAGTATCACTCCGAACACCGAGACGCCAATCCCGAAGAAGATGAGAGGCGTCGCTTCGAATCCCGCCAGGTTGAGCGGGCTGTCCTCGGGGCGTTGGGACGCAAGAATGACGGCTCCGTTGAGCTTGCTCACGAGGATCTGCACCGAGTCGCCCTCTTTCAGGTCGTCGACCGCTTTCGGTCCGGTCCGGATGACGCTGCGCTCGGCCGAGGCACCGTCGAACCAGGATATCGTGACATCAAAGCGGGGTGGGACGCGGCTTGCTTCCGTGATGGACAGGACCCGACCTGCGATCTCCCTGGCGTTCTCGTAGAGCCGGAAACGCTTCGCGCCGTCGACGCTCACGTGGACGATGAAGACACCGAAGGCGGCAGACAGGACCCCGCCGATCACGGGATGGTTCTTGACGAAGGAAATCAGTGCCGACATGTCGATCGCCTCCTTTCCCGATTCAATATAGGGTCCAGTGCGAGGATCGCCATCGTGCCCGACGGGGCGGGATGAAGACGATCCGGAGGTTGAAAATCCTGTCATCAGAACCTATCTTTGGTGGCAGTTGGATCGAGCCGTGCAACTTGGAAGCTCGAGCCCCTGACCTGTCTTCGAGGCAACCACCCGCGTGGGCGAGAACTTCCCGCTGAAGCTGCGGGTGTTTGATGTTCACAACTAAGGAAGCCAGACTCGGGGCCCCCGAAGCGGGCCTCCCATCGCGCCTGCCTCCCGCTTCTCTCCAGCCGCGTCTCTCCAGGCAGGGCGGGGCCCTGTCCGATCCCCGGGCGCCTTCCGTTCGTTACAGGATCGTCATCACGACGCGCAACGCCGAGAGCATCGATGGCCGGTCCGGCTGAGGCGGTTCCCCAGCAATCGATAGTCCCAGGGATGGCGGTCGCCGAACAGGTGGCCTTCCTCAACACCATCCTCCACAGCTCGACGGAGTACTCGATCGTCGCCAAGGATCTCGACGGGCTGATCCTCGCCTGGAACGAGGGGGCCCGCCGGATCTACGGCTACGAGGCCGCGGACGTCGTCGGCAAGGCGAGCGCCTTCATCCTGCACGACCCGGAAGACGTAAGGAGCGGGCGGGCGCAGGCGATCCTTGACGAGGCGCGCAGCACCGGGAAATGGTCCGGCGAGCTGAACAGGGTCAGGAAGGACGGAGGCCGCTTCGCCGCCTTCGTCACGATCACGCTGCGCCGGGACGTGGACGGGAGCCCGATCGGATTCACCATGATCTCGAGGGATCTGACCGAGGCGCAGCGGATCCTCCGCGAGCTCAAGGAATCCCAGGAATACAACCGCGGTCTGATCGAGTCGAACATCGACGCCCTGATGACGACCGATCCCCTCGGCGTGATCAGCGACGTCAACCGGCAGATGTGCGAGATGACGGGCTGCTCCCGGCAGGAGCTGATCGGCTCGCCGTTCAAACGCTATTTCACCGATCCCCAGCGCGCGGAGGACGGGATCCGCAAGGTGCTCGCCGAGGATCGGGTGACGAACTACGAGCTGGTCATGCGCTCCCAAGGCGACACGGAGACCGTCGTCTCGTACAACGCCACGACCTTCCGCTCGGCCGACGGCAAGCTGAAGGGGGTGTTCGCCGCCGCCCGCGACATCACCGACCAGAAGCGGCTGGAGGAGCAGCTCCGCCAGGCGCAGAACTACACGCGCGGCCTGATCGAGGCGTCGGTGGACGCGCTGCTCACCGTGGATCCCGAGCTGCGGATCACCGACGTGAACGAGCAGACCTCGCGCATGACCGGATATTCCCGCGAGGAGCTGATCGGAAGCCCCTTCCCCGATTACTTCACCGACGCGAAGCGGGCGAGCGAAGGGGTGCAGAAGACCCTCGCCGAGGGGTTCGTCACCAACTACGTCCTGGCCCTGCGCGCCAAGGACGGCAAAGAGACGCTCGTTTCCTTCAACGCTTCGGTCTTCAAGGATACGGAGGGGCGAATCCGCGGCATCTTCGCCGGTGCCCGCGACATCACCGACCAGAAGCGCCTGGAGGATGAGCTGCGGCAGGCGCAGAACTACACCCGGGGTCTGATCGAATCGTCCGTCGACCCGATGATCACCGTGGATCCGGACCTCACCATCACCGACGTGAACGAGCAGATGGTGAAGCTCACGGAAATCCCGAAAGCGTCCCTGATCGGGAGCCGCTTCGACAATTACTTCACCGAGCCCGTCCGTGCCGCCGCCGGCGTCCGGAAGACTCTCAGCGAGGGATACGTCACCAACTACGAGCTGACCCTCCGCACCCCAAACGGGAGAGAGGTGCTCGTCTCGTTCAACGCCTCGGTCTTCAAGGACACCGAGGGGAACGTCCGCGGCATCTTCGCGGTGGCCCGCGACGTGACCTCGCAGAGGCGCCTCGAGGGACAACTCCGGGAGCAGCAGAACTACAGCCGCAGCCTGATCGAGGCGTCCGTCGACGCGCTCGTGACGGTCGATCCCCAGGGGCGGATCACCGACGTCAACGAGCAGATGATCCGGCTGACCGGGGAAAACCGGCAAAGGCTGGTGGGGACCCCGTTCGCCGGCTACTTCACCGACCCGGATCGAGCCACCGCCGGTGTCCGGAAGACGTTCGACGAAGGGGTGGTCAAGAACTACGAGCTGACCGTCCGCGCGAAGGGCCGCCCCGGCGTGCTGGTCTCCTTCAACGCCGCCGTTTTCAAGGACACCGAGGGCCGCGTGGCCGGCATCTTCGCCGCGGCGCGCGATATCACGGACCAGAAGCGCCTCGAGCAGGAGCTGCGCGAGCAGCAGACCTACAACCGCGGGCTGATCGAATCGAACATCGACGCGCTGATGACGACCGATCCGATCGGCGTCATCACGGACGTCAACCGGCAGATGTGCGCCATCACGGGGAGGACCCGGGAGGAGCTGATCGGCACTCCGTTCAAGGACTACTTCACCGACCCGAAGCGGGCCGAGGACGGCATCCGGAAGGTGCTGGCCGAGAACAGGGTCACGAACTACGAGCTGACGATCCGAGCCAAAGATGGCAAAGAGACGGTCGTCTCCTACAACGCGACAACATTCGCGGGCGAGGACGGCCGGCTCCGCGGCGTGTTCGCCGCCGCTCGCGACATCACGGTCCAGAAGAGCCTGGAGGATCAGTTCCGGCAGGCCCAGAACTACAACCGCGGTCTCATCGAGTCGTCGGTGGACGCCATGCTGACGGTCGCGCCGGATCTCACGATCACCGACGTGAACGAGCAGATGGTGAAGCTCACGGGCTACAGCCGCGAGCAGCTGATCGGCAGCTCCTTCAAAGACTACTTCACGGAGCCGGACCGAGCCGCGGCCGG
>JBIOWS010000313.1:0-4724 GCA_044868745.1 Candidatus Polarisedimenticolia bacterium | reverse complement strand
GAAAGGGTGATGGAGGCGTACCGGCAGGCGGCGCAGCAAGGGCAGCGCGGGTTCAACGATGTGCCATGCATCCGCAACAGAGGCGGACGATTCGTGGTGGACATTCGCGGTGGGCCGATTTCACTGGCGAGCAGGACGGTGACCGAGTGGATCATCCGCGACACCACCGAGCGCCGCCGCCTCGAGGAGCAGCTCCGCCAGGCTCAGAAGATGGAGAGCGTCGGAACATTGGCCGGCGGGGTCGCCCACGACTTCAACAACCTGCTGACCGGGATCCTCGGGTACACGCGGCTCGTCCTCAGCCGGATGAAACCGGATGATCCGAACCGGAAGCAGCTGGAGATCATCGAGAGATCCTCTCTGCGTGCCGCGGGCCTGACCGCTCAGCTCCTGACCTTCAGCCGTCGCGCCGCGAGCCGGCCTCTCCCCACCGACCTGAACGAGGTCGTTGGTCGGGCGCTCCAGGGGCAGCGCCCCGACTTCCCGGCCGGCATCGAGCTGTCCGTCCGCGCCGCCCCCGGCCTCTGGGCGACGGCAGTGGACCAGGCGCAGATCGAGCAGGTGCTCACGCACCTGATCGCGAACGCCCTGGACGCCATGCCGAGCGGCGGTCTGCTGGTCATCGAGACCGCCAACCGCGCGCTCGGCGAGGAGGAATGCCGCGGCAACCTTGAGGCGCGCCCGGGGCGCTTCGTGACGCTGTCGGTGCAGGACACGGGCCGTGGCATCGATCCGACCGTCCGCCCGCGGATCTTCGAGCCGTTCTTTACCACCAAGCAGGCCGGAGAGGGGACGGGCCTGGGACTCGCGATGGCGTACGGATCGATCAAGAGCCACGACGGATGGATCGAGGTGTCGAGCGCACCGGGTCGCGGGTCGCGGTTCACCGCCTATCTTCCCGTGTACGACCGCGCGACGGTCGCGGAGCGCGTCGGCACCGAGCCCCCGGCCGTACTGCTGGCGCGCCTGGCCGGGGTGGCGGCGGACCCGCAGGCGTCTGCCGCGCCGCGGCCGCAAGCGCCTCCCGAGCTGGCGCCTGCACCGCAGCGCACCGTCCTGGCGGTGGACGACGAGTCGACCGTTCTTGCCCTCGCCAAGGATATCCTCGAGATGTACGGCCATCGGGTCCTGACGGCGCGCAACGGCGAGGAAGCGCTGCGCGTTTTCAGGGAAAGGCGCCGGGAGATCGACCTGGTCCTTCTGGACCTGACGATGCCGGTCATGGGCGGGCGTGAGTGCTTCCGGCAGATGCGCGGGATCGATCCGGGGGTGCGCGTGCTGATCAGCAGCGGCTTCTCCGTGGAGGGCACCGCCGGCGAGGTCCTGCGCGAGGGGGCGCTCGGCTACGTCCAGAAGCCTTACGACATCGACGCGCTCGCGCGGCTGGTCGGACAGGCGCTCGAGCGGTCATCGGAGGTCCCTGCGCCCACCATCCCGAAGGCGAGCTGACCGGGCTTAGGTAGAATGGCGCGTCCTCGTGGAGGTCCGCATGCCCCGAACCGCCCGCCGCGTCATCCCCTCGATCCTATCGATCCTGTTCCTGCGGCTCATCGCTATCACCACCCCCGTGTCCGCCGCGCCGCCCTCGGGCCAGGCCGCTGCTCCGGCCACCGCCGTGCTCTGCGGCCGACTCATCGACGGCGACTCGAACAGCGTCCAGGAGGGGGGCGTCATCGTGCTGGTGGAGGGGGATCGGATCGTTCGGGTCGGGCGCGGGCTGGAGATCCCGGCCGGGACCCGAAGCATCGATCTCAAGGACTACACCTGCCTGCCCGGCTTCATCGACTGCCACACGCACCTCACGGATCGGCCGGAGAGCGGAGGGGACGAGGCGGACCTGCTGCGGAGCTCGGCCGCCGACGTCGCCTTCGGGAGCATCGACAGCGCCCGTCGGACGCTCGAGGCAGGCTTCACCACGGTACGGGACGTCGGCACGTACTACGCCTTCACCGACGTGGCGCTCAGGGACGCCATCAACCGCGGCGACATCGTCGGTCCGCGCATGCAGGTGGCGGGCTTCTACGTCACCATCCCTGGGGGCGGCGGGGAGCTGATGTCGTTCGCTCCGGAGTTCCGGCTGCCGGAGCATCTCCGCTTCGGAGTCGTCAGCGGAACGGATGAGATCCGCCGCGTGGTGCGCCGGGCGGTCGGACAGCGCGTCGATCTGATCAAGGTGATCGCCTCCGGGGCGTTCCTGGCCCTCGGCAACGTCCCGCAGCTGCCGGCGTTCACCGAGGAGGAGATCCGGGCGGCCGTCCGGGAGGCCGGCAAAGCCGGTCTCAAGGTGGCGGCGCACGCCCATGGAGTCGTGTCGATCATCGAGTCGGCCAGGGCCGGTGTGGCCTCGATCGAGCACGGCTCGTTCATCGATGCGGCGGCGAACCGCACCATGCTTGAGCACGGGACGTATCTTGTCCCCGACCTGATCAGCGGCATTTGCATCAAGGCCCGGGGGCCGGATCTCGGCTGGCCGGAGGAATACATGCGGAAGCAGGAGGAGTCCGAGAAGGTCTGGCCGGCCACCATCTCCAAGGCGTACCGGGCCGGGGTCAAGATTGCCTACGGTACCGATGCGCCGATCTGCCCGCACGGCGAGAACGGTCGTCAGTTCCCGCTCATGGTCGAGTGGCTCGGCATGACCCCGATGGAGTCGATCAAGTCGGCGACCTCCGTGGCCGCCGCCATGATGGGCTGGGAGGACCGCGTCGGCAGCCTGCGCCCCGGGCGCTACGCCGATCTCGTCGCGGTGTCCGGCGATCCGCTCCGCGACCTGCACCTGCTCGAGTCGGTTCCCTTCGTGATGAAGGGGGGCGTGGTGGTGAAGGACGCCCGCGCCTCCCGATAGAGGGGGCGCGTCGCCGCGGAGGCGGCCGCGGTCAGGGATGAGCGATCGCGGGCGGGACGATCGCGCGGATCCGGGTACCCGGCTCGGTCGAGTCGATTTCGAGTCGGCCGCCGACGCTCCTCAGCCGCTCCCGTATTCCCGCCAGTCCTGCCCCCGCCATCGCCGTGCCCGAGCGGATCCGCTCCAGGAGGCCCGGGGGGATCCCCTGTCCCTCGTCGGCCACTTCCAGACCGACCTCACCGGCCGAGACGACGAGCTGGACGACGGCCTTGCGCGCTCCCGAATGATGCCGGACGTTCGAGAGAGCTTCCTGGGCGAAGCGGAAGAGCACGATGCCGCTCTCCCGGGCGAGATCGAGCCGCCAGGGCGGGAGTTCAAAATCGACCCGGACACCGCTCTCACGGGAGAACTGGTCCGCATACCAGCAGAGCGCCGGCACCAGGCCGACGTCGTCCAGCAAGAGGGGATACAGAACATGCGAGAGCGAACGGATCTCTCTTTCGCTCACCTGGATCGGATCGATCCGCTCTCCGGGCGGGGTGCTCTTCTCCGCCGGTATCGCCACGGGGTAGGGACCGACAAGGAAACGGTCCGTGGCGGGGACCGCCCGAATCGGCTCGATCAGGCCCTGCAGCTCGAGGGCGATGTGGCGACGCTCCTCGTCATGGGTCTTGAGAGTCTGCGCGCACAGCCACCGCAGGGCCTCCACCCGCTGCTCGGTCTCCGACACGTCCCGCAGCAACCAGAGCAGCCTGGTGGCCGCCGGTCCGTCGCGCTGGCCGATCGCCCTGGCGTGAACGAGGACCGTGCACGGGACACCTCTCCTGGGCTTGACGTGCATCTCCTGGTTGCACAAACGCTCCCCTTTCCCGAGCCGTTCGAGCGCCACTTCGAAGGCGTCTTGGTTCGGTAGGAAGGTCCGGAGCAGCTTGCCCGCCAGCCGCGGCTGGGGCACTCTCAGGAGATCCGAGGCGGCGCGGTTGGCCGCCTCGATGCACCCGTTCTCATCGGTGACAAGATAAGCCTCGGGTGCGAAGTCGAACAACTCCTGGGCACGCTGGCGTTCCTCCTGGAGGTTCTGATCGGCGGTTGCCAGTCCCTCGGTCTGGCGGCGCATCTCCTCGGACGCCACCTGCAGCTCCTGAATGGCGATCGAAAGCTCCTCCAGGGCCTCCATCATCAGAGGGTGGGCTCCGGCGCCGCCTCTCGACTCACGGGTCAGGTTTTCCAGCCGCAGTCGAGCGACCTCCACCTGCTGGTCGAAAACATCCGGCATCACGATCCCACCTCCTCCATGGTCAGAATCACCCCTTCCCGTTCCTTCCGTTTGTTGAGCAGGGGGGCACAGGCGACGCGGCAGGTGAAAGGCTTGCCCCGCCGGTTCACGGCCTTGTGCTCCGAGGTCTGGCCATCGCGTTCCCCTGCCAGGCAGGCGCGCATCGGCTTCGTGAGCTGATCGATCGGCAATCCGATGTCGAGATTGAGAAACGACCGACCATCGACCTCGTCCGCCCGGAGGCCCCAGAGGTCCTCGCACCGGTGGTTCCAGATGAGGACATGGAAGCCGCTGTCGAGAACGGCCACGCCCACATGCACGCTTGAGAGGATCGACTTGAGGAAGCTGTTGGCCGTGTTGATCTCGCCCGTGCGGTGTCGGAGTTCCTCGTTCACGGTCTGCAGCTCCTCGTTGGTGGACTGCAGCTCCTCGTTCATCGTCTCCAGCTCTTCGTTGGTCGACTGCAGCTCCTCGTTGGTGGTCTCCAGCTCCTCGTTGGTCGACTGCAGCTCCTCGTAGGCGGTCTCGAGCTGGCGGTTGGCGTGCTGCAGCTCGTCGCGCAGGCGGCGGTGGTCGGTGACGTCGTGGAACGCGATGCTGTGC
>JBIOWS010000312.1:0-4791 GCA_044868745.1 Candidatus Polarisedimenticolia bacterium | reverse complement strand
GATCGTGCGGGACGCGCCGGCAGGCGCGCCGTCCTCTCCCGGTGGCGCCTCGGCCACCTTGGGAGCGCCGCCATCGAGAATGGCATCGGCGACCGAGAACGACATCGCCCGTCCCGCCCCCGGCCCGGTGCTGAACCCCATCCAGGTGACGAGCCCGGCGTCGTCGATCAGCGCCTCGGCCGGGGTCTCCGACGGTTCGCCCCCGCTCTCCACCCCGGCGCGCCCTTCGTCCCGATCGCGCCCCTCCTCCGGTCCCGGCCCGCTGTCGATCCCGGCCGGAGGGGCGGAGGCGAGGCTCCCGAGAGCCGGCTTGAGCGGGCGGCGGGCGGGTCGAGCGGAAGGCGCCGGCCGGGCCTTCCTCTCCGCCCGTCCGGCGCGCTTCGGGGCCGGAGGGTGCGAGGGCACCGCGATCTCCTCCTCCGCCCCCGCTGCCAGGAGCTCGTCCGCCGCCAGCGCCTCCAGGGCCACGGAGACGATCCGGCGCGCCAGCGGTGCGTCGATCCCTCCCTCGGCGGCCAGGCGATCGACCCCCGCCCGGGCGATCGCCGAGGTGGAGTCGAAGCCGAGCCCCGACAGGCGGTCCATCGTGTCGCGGCCGAACAGCTGGATGAGCAGCGTCAAGTCGTGCATTTCCGGACCTCCTGCGCGAGCGCCATGTAGTCCTTGCTGCCGCGGGCGCGCGGATCGTAGTCGACGATCGGCACGCCGAAGCTCGAGGCCTCCTTCAGCTTGACGTTGCTGTGGATGACCGTCTCGAAAAGGGCATCGCCGAAGTAGCCGCTCAAATCGTTCAGGATCTCCCCCGCGAACGAAGTGCGCCGATCGTACAGCGTGGCGAGCGCCCTGACCCTTTGGGGACTTCCGGCCGCGCCGGGTGTTGCCTGGATGAACTCCAGGAGCTGGCTGACACCGTACAGGGCGAAGAAGCCAGTCTCGACCGTGATGATCGTCTCGTCCGAGGCGCGCACGGCGTTGGCGGTGAGCAGCCCCGCCGTCGGCGGGCAGTCGATCAGGATGAAGGAGTAGCGGCCCGCAACGTCCACGAGCGCCCGACGCAACGTCTCCTCCCCGTGGGGCATCAGGCCCAGCCGCTGCTCCGCCAGGACCAGGCGCGGGTTCGAGGGGGCCAGGTCGAAGTTCTCCGACACGCTCCGCACGACACTCGCGAGCGACCCGCCGTTCGTCAACGCGTCGTAGACCGTCGCCCCCTCGAGCGCCGGCCGGCCGCGGCAGACGCCGAGCGAGGCGTGCGCCTGCGGATCGAGATCGATGAGCAGCGTGCGTTCGCCCAGCCGCGCCAGGCAGGCGGCCAGATTGATGGCGGTGGTCGTCTTCCCGCACCCCCCCTTCTGGTTGGCGATGGCGATTACGCGCATCCGGTCTCCGTCGCCGGCTGTGGGGCGGCGACCCCCGCTCGGCGCTTGCCGATCTCCAGGAGGAGGGCGCGGCCCACGCCGCGCAGGCAGGCGGCCGCCGGCGAGGCCGGCTGGTTCAAAAGGATCGGGATCCGGGCGGCGACCGAGACGGAGACCGCCGGGTCGTCGAGGACGTGCCCCAGATAGAAGAGCGACCGCCCGAGGAATTTCAGGCAGACCCGCTCCAGCCGGCTGAACACCTCGAGCCCCTCGACGGCGCTCGCCGCCCGGTTGACGACGACCGACAGGCGCGCCGTCTGGTTGTTGCGGGCGACGTTCTTGATGACGGCGTAGCCATCGGTCATGGCGGTGACGTCCGGCGTGGTGACGACCAGGATCTCTCCCAGGGCGTAGATGAACGACGTCGTCGCCCGGCCGATCCCGGCGCCGGTGTCGACCAGGACCACCTCGGCCCGCCCGCCCGGGTCCTCCATCGCCAGGACCAGCCGCCGCAGCCTCTCCGGGTGCAGGTCGGCCATCTCGGGCACCCCCGATCCTCCCGCCGCCAGCCGGACGCCCACCGGACCTATCTCCGCCACCTCGTGCAGTGAGGCGCCCTTCTCGACCACTTCCATCACGGTGCGCGTCGGCTGCATTCCCAGCAGGAGGTGCAGGTTCGCCAGCCCCATGTCGGCGTCCACGGCCAGGACGCCGACGCCGGTCGCCGCCAGGTGCACGGCGAGGTTGCTGGTCATCACCGACTTCCCCGTTCCTCCCTTGCCGCTGGTGACGCAGACGATGGCGGGTCGGGGCGGCGAGGCCTCCTGCGCCCGGACCGCCCCGGCAGGGGAGGGCCGTTCCCGGGCGAGCCGCAGCGCTCCGTGCGCTGGGTTCGCCTCCGGCACCGCCTCGGTGCGGGCCCGCGTCGGATCGGGGGAGAAAGGAGCGGCAGCGAGATCGCGCAGGCCCCGGCCGAGGCGGCGACGCTTCACGTCCCGCACCTCAAGTGACCCTCCTGTCGCGCTCGCGCCGCTGCCGGTCGAAGCGCTGGAACTCCTCCAGCTCGTCGGCGGTCAGGTTTTCGAAGGCAGCGGCGGGATCGATCTCCTCGGGAGGAGGCTCGACCGATCTGGGCAGCACCAGTTCGCTCAGGTCGGGGAGGAGATCGACCCTCCTGTCCTGCCCCGACTCGACCGGCCAGGTCTCCCTCCCGTCCTCCGAATCGTCCTCGGCACTCTGCAGCGTCTGCGCGGGCGTCGCGACGCCGGCGATGGCGCCGCCGCGCCGCTCGGCCTCCGACACCCGATCCCCCGCGGTCTCCAGGCCGAAGATCGGCCCCGCCGGCTCGATCAGCGCGGCGCTGTCGCCGCGCGACGGCAGGCACCGCACCAGGTACGGAGTGACTTCGACCGCCAGAAGGGAGAGGCGGCGCAGGAAGGCGTGCGTGAAGGAGGAAGCCAGGAGAAGGCAGCGCACGCGGCTGCCCGCCGCGAGGCCGTTCGGCGCGTACAGACGCCGGAGAAGATCGCGCTGGTCGCTCGCCCAGGAGTACTGGTCGAGCAGCCGCATCAGGGCCTCACCCGGGTCGCCCTCGGCCACGGCCAGGATCGCCAGGCTGCCTGCGCGGTCGATCCCGAGGACGTCGATGCTGCCCGAGCTGCCGGCCAGCAGATCGAAGTCGAGGACCCGGAACCCCTGTTCGATGATCCCGGGGTCGGCCAAAACCAGTGCCTTGAGCCCGTCAGGCTGGCCTGCCGGATCGGTAGCGATGCGGGAGGGCATCGCGCCCCTTTACGCTCCTCGAGGAGCGACACGCGGAAGGCCCGGCCCCGGCCGGGCGGCCGCTTCCCTGGCGACGATCGAATGTTGGGATGCCCGGTGAGGCGCGTCCACGGCGCCTTTGCGGGTGGCACCCCCGCCAGAAGCGCGATCCGCCGCGCGGTGCCGTCCCGGTGTGTAATTTGCCGGCAGTGACCTGATGAAGAGTCTTTGGTGGTGGAACCGGTGCACCCGACGACAGCGCGGTCCATCCGATTGACCGACAACAGCTTCGGTCGCCGGTCATCGTATGCGACGCGCTCCCGGCAAGTCAATAGAAACTATCGGGCCGGCCGTCCCGCCCGGTTCACCTGTGCCGCTTGTAGGTGATCCTCATGGCGAGCCTGTCCTTGCCGTCGGGACCGGGTGAGGACATCGAGAAAACGCGCCTGTCGACGTCTTTCCACTCGGAGACCATCAGGGCGGTCGTCATCGAGTCGGTCCACACGCACGTGCAGCGGTTCCTGGTCGTGTCCTACCCCATCATGCCGTGCCCGTGGAACGGCTGGCCCTGCCAGTCGCTCGCGCCGCTTCCCATGCTGTTGACCTGGACCCCTTCGACAGATCCGGCGGCCCGCCCGGCTTCATGAACGACTCGACCGTGGCGTCCCACGACCCCACGCTCTTCGCCAGGTGCGCGTGATGCGGCCCCGAGGTCGGCGCGACCATCTCGGGCGGCAACTCGGCCTTTGCACCCGGCGTCTTCGGCTGCGGCTTGCTCTCCTGCGCGACGACCAATCAGAGCGACGCCGCCAGGGCGCCTACGCCTACCAAACAGGCAACGGCACGGTCGCTTCTCATGCTGGCTCCCTGTTCAGCGCGAACGGGTTGATGAGAGGCGGGTTCTGGCCTGGAAGCAGGTAGGGCTCAAGTCCCGATTCTATGACCGAAGCAGGAGGTGAGCTAGCGGGCTTTCCCGCGGGAATCCACGCGGTTGCGCTCCTGGCTTCGGTTGCGGCGAGAAATCTACGCGCGCGCCACCGACCGTCCGAAGTGAATCGGAATGCCGAAGTGTCGCATGCGTCGGTACAACTTCGGTCGGCTCCAGCCGATGAAGCGCGCAGCACGAGTTTTGTCTCCTTCGGAGTTGTGGAGAGCCTTCTCGATCATTAGTTGCTCTCCGCCCTTGCCCACTCCCGAATAGTTAGGAGACTCTTCTGTGATCATCAGGTGCCGTATCCTGTCGGGCAGGTCGGAAGCGTTGATACACAAAGAGTCGCTAAGCGCCACGGCGCGCTGGGTGATGTTTTCGAGTTCACGAATGTTCCCGAGCCATTCGTAAGTGGCCAGCAATTCGAGAGCACCGGAAGAGAACTCCTTGCGGGGAAGTCCTGTGTCGGCTGAGATCCTATCGAGGAAATGGTTGACAAGAGCGGGTATGTCTTCCTTGCGGTCCCGTAGAGGCGGTAGATCAATCATGATCACGTTGATGCGGTAAAAGAGGTCCTCGCGAAAGATGCCTTCCTTCATTAGTCCTCTTAAGCTCCGGTTGGTCGCCGAAATAATCCTGACATCCACGCGGATGGTGTCTTTGCCTCCAACGGGACGAAATTCGCGCTCCTGAAGAGCCCTCAACAGCTTGCTCTGCATTCGTGTGCTCATGTCTCCGATCTCGTCT
>JBIOWS010000311.1:0-2677 GCA_044868745.1 Candidatus Polarisedimenticolia bacterium | reverse complement strand
GCGGGCAGCGTACAACGCAGCCGAGACAGACACCGATCCCGCAAGGCATCTGGGACTCCAGAGCGAGCTGGCAGGGGACCTCGGAGCGCAGGGCGAGGGCGCCGACCGCGCGCAGCATCGGCATCGGTCCGCAGGCAAACAGCTCGACCCGCTCCTCCTCTCCGGAGCTGGCGAGGAGCGGCTCCAGGAGCCGGGTGACCAGCCCGCGCGTGCCGGCGCTCCCGTCCTCGGTCGCCAGCCGGACCGGGACCCTGCGAGACCGGAAGAAGTCGAGAGCCACGAGATCGCCACGCCTGCGTCCCCCGAACAGCAGCAGGGGGCGCCGGCGCAGACGGATGAGCGCCTCCGCGAGGAAGGGAAAGATGGCGATCCCGATCCCGCCGGCCACGAGGACGGGCTGGGCGGGTCGCGCCGTACGGTCCCACCGGGAGGCTGCGATCGATCCCTCCGGCGGCGCCTGGAGTCGAAACCCGTTCCCGAGCGGACCGAGGGTTCTGAGTCCCGCACCGACCGGCTGGCGGGCGAGGTGCCGTGTCCCTTCACCGACGACCTTGTAGAGGATCTGCAGGAGCCCTCGCCGCCCGGGAAGGACACGGTAGATGCTCATCGGGCGTCGCAGGAGCGGATCGTACCCCTCCAGCGTCTGCAGCATGACGAACTGCCCCGCCCTTGCCTCGCGGGCGATGCGTGGGCACTCGAGCGTGAGGAGGAAATGGTCCCGTTCGAGGGCTTGGTGGCGGATCACCGGGGCCGCGAGATCGAACGGCATGCCGGTGCGGGACTATATCAAAAGGAAGGGGGCCCGAACAACGCCTTGGGCCCCGCGGCCGGGCCGCGGGCGCCGATCGGGCGCGGCGCTGTGCTAGCATCCGGCGCCGTGACGTTTCCCAAGCTGATCGTCCACGCGGCGCTGGCGGGGACATACGGCGCCGTCGTGGTCGCCCTGCTCATCCTGTTCGCCAACCCGGCGGCCTCCTCCGGCAGCGCGGCGGCCCAGGGCGCGATGCTCCTCGCGGTCTCCGTCTTCTACACGCTCGCCTCAGCGGTCGCCTGGCCGCTTCTCTACGGCGCTCTGCGCTTTTTCGCGAGTCATCGTCTGCGCCTGCCGTGGCTGAGCCTGCGGTACGTGATGGCGTTCCACGTGGCCAACACCGCCGTGATCCTGGGGTCGGGCTGGCTCACTCTATCGCGCTACCACAGGGTCCTGGATCCCGAGGCAGCCGATCGGCTGGCCTCCGCCCTGCTGATGCTGAGCTTCGCATGGGCCTGCGCGGCGCTGGTCTCGGTCGTTCCGCGGCTCAGACGTCTCTTGTGGGCGCAGGCCTCCGCCGGAGGCGTGGCGGTGGCGGCGCTGCTCGCGGCGGCGGCCGTCGAGCCCGGCGCGCGGGGACCGGGCGCCTCGCTCCCCGAGGCGCGCTCGATCACGCACGCGCCGGCGCGCCGGCTGCTGCTCCTGAATTTCGACGGCGCCGATCTGGACACGATCCTCACGCTGCAGGCGCTGGGGAAACTGCCCGCCTTTTCTCGTATGCGCCAGGAAGGTGCCTACGGTCGACTCAAATCCCTGGTCCCGTGCGAGGCGCCGGTGACGCGCGCCACCCTCGTGACGGGCAAGCTCCCCTACCGCCACGGGGTGCGCACTGGGCTGGCCCGCCGGATCGCCCCGGCCGGACCATGGATCGACGTGGTCCCGGCAGGGATCGCCCTGGACCTGCTCCTCTCACCGATCCTCGACAGGCGCCTGAGAAGCGTCGACGACAGGACGAGCCTGGCATTGTGGGAGATCTCGGAATTGATGCGCGGAGCGGGTCTGGCGGCCGGCTGGGAGGTCGATCTCGATCGTCCCGAGCGGGGGACGGCACCCGGCGAGCCCGCGCGGCCGGCGGAGATCACCACCCTCCTCGACGCCGACGCGCTCCGGCAGGAGGGACCCGAAAGTCGGTCGCTGATCGCCGAGGTCGCCGCCGCCGTCGCGGCTGACGGGCGAGTCCAGGCGGTCCTCGAGCGCGTGCGGCGCGATCGGCGTCCCGGCGTGGCGGCTCTGTCGTTCCCCGGCCTCGACAGGGTGGCGCACGCCTTCCTGCGCTACGCCCGCCCGGGCGAGTTCGGCAACGTGACCGAGCGCGAGGTCGAGCTCTACGGCGCCGTCCTGGAGCGGTACTACGGGCGGATCGACGCCCTGGTCGGCAGCGCGATCGAGACGGCGGACGAGGGCACGCTGGTGTTCGTCACTTCATCGCACGGGATGGAGCCTGTACCGCTCGGCCAGCGGCTCCCGCAGGTCCTGATAGGCAGCGGCGGCTGGTCGGGCACGCACGCCGAAGCCCCGGACGGAATCCTGTTCGTGCACGGGGGGCTGGCGGCGCGTGGCCAGATGTTCGGCAAAGGGTCCATCACCGATCTGGCGCCGACCGCTCTGTACGCCCTCGGTCTGCCGGTCTCCAGGGATTCCGATGGGAGGATCCTGGCCGGCGTCTTCGGAAGGACGTACACGTTCGACCACCCGGTGACGGTCATCGGCTCGTACGAGCCGGGCCGCGGGCAGCCACGCCTCCCGTAAAGTGCCCGCTCGGTTTGACAGAAATCCGCGCGTCGGGTATGCTGTGCCGCGTCGCAAACTGGCACTTTTAATCCGGCCCCGTGAGGCCGGGAAGGTGGCGTCGATGGCGGCAAAGGG
>JBIOWS010000310.1:0-10413 GCA_044868745.1 Candidatus Polarisedimenticolia bacterium | reverse complement strand
TCACCGCCACGATCACCACCTCGCAGGACGCGACGGCCATCCCCGCCCGCCGGGCCAGCGGGTGCCGATGCCAGAGGAGCCACGCCAGGAGCAGGTGCGCCACCCACCAGAAGTCCCACATCACCGGGATGGCGGGGACGGCCCGGCCCGCGGCCTTCTCGGCGACGAAATAGAGCACCGGCGCCACGAACTTGATCACCACCGTCCAGGTCGCCATCACGACCAACCCGAGGACGCAGACGGTCGTCGCTGCTCCGCCCGTCCGGCTGCCGTTCATCGGGGAGTGGCTCGGTCCCGCCGGCCGGCGGACCACGTCCCGGCGGCCACCACTCCCGCTCCCAGGATCGCGCTCAGCGCCCGGACGAGGTAGAAGAGGGGATCGCTGCTGGCGTAATTGGCGGCCGGGAACGACAGGCTGCTCCAGTCGTTGATGACGAAGCCTTCGAGGTACGCAAGCCAGCCGCGATAAAGGCCGGCGAGCAGGATCCCCCCGCCGGACATGAAGATCAAGCTGCAGGACAGCTCCCGGGAGACGACCGCCATCAAGGCCGCCAGGGTATAGGGCAGGTCGTTGGTCGCCAAGCCGGTCAATGTCGAAGGAACGGCAAAGAGAACACCGACAGCACAGCTCAGCACGACGGCGACGCTCACGCGGACGCGGGCACTCCAGGCGCAAAGAAGCGCGCGCCTGAGCGTTCTCTCCCAGCCCAGGATCCCCAGCACCATGCTGAGCGGCAAGGCCCACAAGGACGTGATCCCGGGAGATCCGTACAGGTGCTGGTCTCCGTACGTCAAGGTCAGCCAGCCGGCGGACTTGCCCAGCGCCAGGAAGCTGTAGTCGGCGACGAATGCGAGCGCGCACCAGGGAGCGAGACGGAGAGCGCGCGGCGCCGAGAAGGCGAGCCGCTCCGGCCTCGGGAAACGCGGAATGAAAACCGACGCCAGGAGTCCCCCGGCCGCCGGCAGGCCCCAGATCGCCAGGAGACGGTACCGGGCCGGGCCGGCCTGTTGCTGCACGCCCGGGAAAAGGAGCAGCAGCGGCAGCGCCGCGAGCAGGATCGTCAGGGAGACGGGGCTCCCCGGCGCCTTCCCGCGGGCCGCGGACGACAGGCTACGCCCTCCTCACGTCCGTCTCCAGACGCTTCAGCATTCGTACCTCATCACGCCCATCTTACCGTATCGCCGAGGCGACGCCCTCCCGGCCTGCAGGAACCGGCCTGCAGGGCAGGGCGGTCACGCAGTATGATCGCGCCCCCCGCCGGGCGGTCCCGGCCGCGGGGTCGAGGCGCCGGTGCCGGCTCACCCTTCCGCGATTAGTTCTCGGTCCGCTGCGGTGCGGCGGAGGCTCCTGGCCTTCCCCGTCCTCATTCTCCTCGCCGCGCCCATCTTCTTTTACCGCCTCGGGCGGCCGGGGCTGGGGGATCCGGACGAGGGGAGGAACGCCGAGGTGGCGAGGGAGATGCTGATCTCCGGCGACCTCGTCACCCCCCGGATCAACGAGGCCCGCTACCTCGACAAGCCGCCCGCCTTTTTCTGGACGCTGGCTCTCGTCTACAGCGTCTTCGGCGTCAGCGAGCTGAGCGCGCGGGCGACCTCCGCCCTGTTCGCCCTGGCCGGGATCGGCCTGACGGTCTGGTTCGCGCGTCGCCACTTCGGGATGCGGGCCGCGTGGCTGGCCGGGGCGGCCCTGGCCACGACACCGATCTACATCGTGTTCGGCCGCACCGTGATCTTCGACATGATGCTGACCTTCTGCATGTCGACGAGCGCCATGGCGGCGTTCGAGGCGATGCGCGGTGAGGGTCCGCGGGCACGCCTGGCCGGAGCGCTGTTCTTCGCCGCCGCCGGCGTGGGGACGCTGACCAAGGGGCCGGTGGCTCTCATCGCTCCCCTGCTGGTCGCCGCCGCCTGGGCGGCGTTCGAGCGGCGGCCCGCCCGACTGCTCCGGCTCGGCTTCCCGAGCGGCCTGCTGATCTACGCCGCCATCGTTCTCCCGTGGCTCGTCCTGGTCTCGATGCGCAACCCCGGTTACCTGCGATACGCCCTCATCGGCGAGAATCTGGCGCGCATGACCTCGAACCGGTTCGACACCGCGCGCCCCGTGCACTTCTACTTCAAGGTGATCCTGGGCGGGCTCTTCCCCTGGATCCTCTATTGCTGCGCCGCCGCCGGACGGCGGCTGTGGTCGCTGTGGCGGACGAAGCGGGCGGGCGAGCGTCTCCGGCCGATCGGAGCCGCCGAGAGCCCACCCCTCATCCCTTTCGCCGCCGTCTGGTTCGGCGTCCTGTTCTCATTCTTCTCGCTGATCACCTCCAAGCGCCCGTCCTACGTCCTCCCCTGCGCCGTCCCGATCGCCATCCTGACCGGCGGCCTGTGGTCCGCCGCCTCCCGACGAAGGCAGGGCATCCCGGACGAGGAGGGGGCGGGGACGGCGGAAGAGACGGCACGAGCCGACCGGGCGCGCCAGGACCTGGCGGCGGGGTCGGTCTGGGTCGCCCTCACCTGCGCCTGCTCGGCGGTCATCCTGGCGCTCGGGGGCCCGGCCGGTCTGGCTCTCGGGGCGGGGGGAGGGAAGTACGACGTCCTGCTGTCGCGGCAAGTCCTGTTCGGGATGACGGCCGCCGCAATGGCGATCTCCGGTCTGGTCCTGTTCCTGACGCGCAAGGCCGAGCGCCCTCTCGTGACATTCACCGCGGCCGTTCTGGCGATCGGTGTGATGCTGCCGCTCGCCCGGGCGGTGAGCGGCTACATCGACATGGCCCGATCGTCGCGACCGATGAGCCGGTTCCTGGCCGGCAGGCTGACGCCGCAGGACAGCGTGATCTGCTACGACGAGTACCGCCCCGGCCTCAACTTCTACTTGCGACGCCCGGTCTACCTGTCCAGCGGGCCGGGCAGGACCTTCACCAGCAACTACATCAAGCAGAACATCGAACAGTTCCGCCACGACCCGTCGTTCCGCATGATCCCCAAGGAGGACCTGCCCCGCGCCCTCCTGCGGGACTCCGGCGCGTTCGTGGTGGCGCCGCGCCGTTCCTTCAAGGCCCTCGAGTCGAGCGCCGGAGTGCCGCTGACGTTGATCTACGAGGACTTCTACGGCGGCGTGTTCGTCCGCTCCGACGGCACGGCCCGCCCGCCCTAGACATCCGCGCGTGGTATCCTTCCCCGCCGTGGAGAGGACGCCGAAAGCATGTGCGCCATCGTTGGCATCGCGGATCTGAAGGGTCGAGGCCGGCCCGATCCACGCCTGGTCGCCACCATGGCCGAGACCATGGCGCACCGCGGCCCGGACGGCGATTGCGTCATCGAGGTCGGGGCCGCCGACAGCCCCCGGATGGCCTTCGGCTTCCGCAGGCTGAGCATCGTCGACTTCGGAGCGGGCGCCCGGGCCTACTCGGACGAATCGGGCCGCCTCCAGGTCATCTGCAACGGCGAGATCTACAACCATCCCGAACTGCGCCGCGACCTCGTCGCCCGCGGCCACCGCTTCGAGACCGCTTGCGACACCGAGGTCATCCCGCATCTTTACGAAGAGCACGGAGTGTCGTTCGTCACCCGTCTCGACGGCATGTTCGCCTTCGCCGTGTTCGACGTCAAGGAGGGCCGCCTCGTGCTCGGTCGGGACCGGGCGGGCGAGAAGCCGCTCTACTACGTGGAGCAGAGCGGCGAAGTGATGTTCGCCTCGGAGATCAAAGCGCTTCTCGCCCATCCGCGCATCGGCAGGCGGCGCGACCTCCGCGCCCTGAGCCGCTACCTCCTGTACGGCTATTTCCCGGCGCCGCACACTCCGTTCCTGGGCGTGCGCAAGCTCCCCGCGGGGCACCTGCTGATCGCGGAGCGGGGGCGCCTCCGGGTCGAGCCGTACTGGGAGCTGCGCCGCTTCTTCGAGGGGCGCGGCGAGGACGAGACGGCGCTCCGGCACGCGGGCAACGCCGCGCTGACGGAGGAAGAGGCGGCCCGGGAGGTACGGCGCCTCCTGAGCGAGGCGGTCCGCCTCAGGATGCGGGCCGACGCGCCGGTCGGCGTGTTTCTGAGCGGGGGATTGGACTCGACCTCGATCGCCGCCCTGGCGGTGGAGATTGCCGGGCGACCGGTGCCGACCTTCACGCTCGGCTTCCGGGATCCGGACTTCGACGAGGCGGGGTACGCGCGGCGGGCGGCCGCGCGCCTGGGGACCGAACACCACGAGATGACCGTGGGCGAGCCGGAGATGATGGAGGCTCTCCTCCAGATGGGGCGGATCCTGGACGAGCCGCTCGCCGATGCCTCGCTCGTCCCCACGCATCTCCTGTCGCGCTTCGCGCGGCGACACGTCAAGGTGGCGCTCGGCGGCGAGGGAGGAGACGAGCTGTTCGCCGGCTATCCGACATACATCGGCGATGGTCTGGCCCGCTTCTACCGCCGCCTGCCGGCGGCTGCGCGGGGACTGCTGCGCAGAATGGTGGAGGCGATCCCGCCCGCCTTCAACAATGTCGGAACCGAATACCTCCTGAAGAAATTCGTCGCCGCGGCGGATCTTCCGCCCGCGGTTCGGCACCAGGTCTGGTTCGGTGCGTTCCCTCCCGCCCGCCAGCAGGAGCTTCTGTCCGAGGAGGCGCTCGAGGCGCTCAGGTCCCCCGGTCCACCCGACGATCCCCTGCTGGAGGCCCGGGCCGTCCTGGAAGGGGTGCGGCTCCGTCACCCGCTCGACGCTCTCCTGCTGACCGACTTTCTCATGTATCTCCAGGACGATCTGTTGACCAAGGTGGACCGGGCCTCGATGGCCGCCTCCCTGGAAGTCCGGGCCCCCTTCCTGCACCACTCTCTGGTCGAGTACGTCGCCTCCCTGCCGGCGTCGATGAAGCTGCGCTGGTTCTCCTCCAAGCGGATCTTGAAAAGAGCGATGCGCGACCACCTGTCCCGCGAGACCCTCTCGCGGCGCAAGCGCGGCTTCAACATCCCCCTGTCACGATTCATGCACAAGAGTCTCGCGCCGCTGCTCCGCCAGGCGCTTCACCCGGAGCGCGTCGCGCGGGGCGGCCTCCTGCGCCCCGCGGCGGTGACGGCGCTCCTGCAGGAGCACATGGATCGACGCCGGGACAACGGACGGCTGCTGTGGAACCTCCTCATGCTGCAGCTCTGGCACTCGCGGCACTTCGAGGGGGGCGACCTCCTGCAGGCGCAGGCGACGGGGCGCTCCGTGGGAACGCCGCTGGAACGCGTCCTTGAGCCGACCGGACCCCTGTGCTAGATTGACGACGGTGCGAATTCTGCGGACGATTCGTCTCGCCCTCTGGCTTCTCGCCCTCGGCCTGCCTGGCCTGCCCGCCGGGCGCTTCGCCCTCGCCGAAGAGAACGCCCTGCCGCTGCGCTACACGCTGAAGACGATCGAGAACGAGGCCGGCGTCCGGGTCATCCTGGAGTTCACCCGCAAGCCGGTCTACGAGGCGCGCGCGGACTCGAAAAGGGTTTACATCGCCCTCAGGGAAGGATCGGTCGAGCCGCCGTTCAAGAAGAGGGACTACGACGGCAATGTCCTGGAGAAGGTGAAGTTCATCGAGGGGATGCGGACGGCGGAGATCGTCTTCTACACCGGTGATGAGTTCGGATCCTTCTCCACGTTCGAAATGGGCGAGCCGTTCCGGATCGTCCTCGATCTGAGGCGTCGGCAGGGACCGCCTCTCGCCATCACCATCCCGGGACCCGGCTCGGTGCCGGGAACGCAGCCTGCGCCCGGCTCCGGCCCGAGGCGGACGGCCGTTCCGGCCCCCGTCGCGCAGGCCCCGGCCGGCCAGCCGGAGCCGGAGGGCCCGGAGCGGGAGGCGCCCGGCCGCGCCGCCGGCGAGGTCCCCCGCCGGGCCGATTTCGTGGTGGTGCTGGATCCCGGCCACGGAGGCGAGGACACGGGGGCCAAGGGGCCGTCGGGGCTGGCGGAGAAGGACCTGACCCTCGATCTGGCGAAGCGCCTCAAGGCGCGCATCCTCGCCGAGATGGAGGCGGAGGTCATCCAGACCCGCGACGCGGATCGATCCGTGCCCCTCGACGAGAGGACGGCGATCGCCAACCACAACCACGCCGATCTGTTCGTCAGCATCCACGCCAACTCCTCGCGGCGCGACAATGCGCGCGGCGCGGAGACCTATTTCCTCTCCTACCAGGCGACGGACGACGAGTCGCGCGCCGTGGCGGCGATCGAGAACAACACGCTTGGGCTCGAGCAGGGGGTCCAGGGGAACAGCAGCCTGGAGATGATCCTGTGGGACCTGGCCCAGTCGGCCTTCCTCAAGGAGTCCAGCGCACTGGCCGAGATCATCCAGGCGAATCTGAACGATGCCCTGGACATCACCAACCGGGGCATCAAGCAGGCGCCGTTCCGAGTCTTGATGGGGGCGACGATGCCGGCCGTACTGATCGAAGTCGCCTTCATCAGCAATGCCGAAGAGGAGAGACGGCTCCGGGACCCGGCGTTCAAGGAACGGCTCGCCGCCTCGATCCTCGACAGCATCAGGCGCTTCCACGACAAGTACGTCCGGTCGAAGGCTCGCTAGCCGATGAGCAGGGGACGGATCATTCTCGGCGCCGTGGGCGCCGCCTGCGCGGCGCTGCTCGTCGCCTTGCTGCTGATGCGCCGGGCGGAGCGTGCCGAGGGGACCGCCGCCACGGAGCCGGCCGGGATCATACCGGCACCCGCGGCGGAAGGGACACCGGGACCGCCGGGCGAGACCCCCTCGCCGGCCCCGTCCGGAACGCCATCCCCCTCGTTCACCTCCGAGCAGAACCGGCGGGAAGTGGTGCTGTTCTTCCAGGAATCCGACAGCGAGAACCTGGGGCCCGAGCGGCGCAAGATCTTCCTGACCAGCTCCGTCACCGACCAGGCCAAGCAGATCGTCGTGGAGCTGATCAACGGCCCGGAGGACCCCGACCTGCGACCCACCCTCCCGCCGGAGACGAGCCTGCGCGGCCTGTACCTCGATCGTCGGGGCACCGCCTACGTGGACTTGAGCGAAGAGGTCGTCACGCACCACCCGGGCGGGACCGCGCAGGAGCTGGCCACGATCTTCTCGCTGGTCGACTCGCTCACCTACAATCTGCCCGAGGTCAAAAGGGTGCACCTCCTGATCGGCGGGGAGGAGCGTGACACCCTCAAGGAACATCTCGACCTCCAGCGCGACTACGTCAAGGACCTGTCGATCGTGGACATGGACCGGAGACCGGGGCGGTGATCCCACCGGACGGGATCGGTGTCTTCGATTCGGGCATCGGCGGGCTGACGGTCTTCAAGGCGCTTCGCCAGGCGCTGCCGGGATCCGAGCGTCTGCTCTACCTCGGCGACACGGCCCGCGTGCCGTACGGCATCAAGTCCGACGAGACGGTGGTGCGCTACGCGCTGGAGGGCGCTCGCTTCCTCGCGCGCCGCGGCATCAAGGCGATCGTCGTCGCCTGCAACACGATGTCGGCCATCGCACTGCCGGATCTGCAGCGCACCCTGGCGATCCCCGTGGTCGGCGTCATCGGCCCGGGGGCCGAGGCGGCCTGCCGGGCGACCCGCCGGCAGGTGATCGGAGTGATCGGCACCGCGGCGACGGTCAAGAGCGGCGCTTACGCCCGCGCGATCGCCCACCATCTCCCCGGGGCCCGCGTCGTCAGCCGCGCCTGTCCCCTCTTCGTCCCCCTCGCCGAGGAGGGATGGGTGGATAATGAGGTGGCGCGCGTGACGGCGGCCGCCTACCTCACCGATCTGAAAGGGGAAGGGATCGACACCCTCGTCCTCGGGTGCACGCACTACCCGCTCCTCAAAAAGGCGATCGGGGGTGCGGTCGGTCCGGGAGTGACGCTGGTCGATTCGGCGGAGGCGACCGCGGCCGTCGTGCGGGATCGCCTGCGGGAGAAGGGGATCCTTTCGGCCGACAGGCCCGGCGGCGAGGACCACTTCTTCGTGACCGACTCCTCCGAGAGGTTCCGCGAGGTCGGATCGCGGTTCCTCGAGGGCCGGCTGGAGCGGCTGGAGCTGGTCGACATCTCGGAGTGACGGCCGCGCGGTGACAGCGGAGGAACGATGCAGCGTCCGGACGGCAGGAGCGAGCGCGACCTGCGGCTCGTGGAGATCACGACGGGGGTGAACATCTACGCCGAGGGGTCGGCGCTCATCAAGATCGGCCACACGCAGGTGATCTGCACCGCCAGCCTGGAGGACCGGGTCCCTCCCTTCCTGCGCGACGCCAACCAAGGCTGGATCACCTCCGAGTACGGCATGATTCCCCGGGCGACCGATCAGAGGACACAGCGCGAAGCGACCCGCGGCAGGGCCTCGGGCCGGACGCAGGAGATCCAGCGGCTCATCGGGCGCTCGCTGCGGGCCGTCAGCGATCTCAAGTCCCTCGGCTCGAGGACGATCTGGATCGACTGCGACGTCATCCAGGCCGACGGCGGCACGCGCACCGCCTCCATCACGGGGGCTTTCGTCGCGCTGGGCCTGGCGCTCGCGAAGATGAAAGCGATGAACGTGCTGGCCGGGCCCCCTCTGCGGGGAATGGTGGCGGCCACCTCGGTCGGCATCCTCGGCGGCGTCCCCTGCCTCGACCTGAGCTACGCCGAGGACTCCCAGGCCGAGGTCGACATGAACGTGGTCCGGACAGACACCGGGCGGTACGTCGAGGTGCAGGGAACCGGGGAGAAAACTCCCTTCAGCCCGCAGGAGATGCAATCGATGTTGGAGCTGGCGACGCTCGGCACCAACCATCTGTTCGAGCAGCAGCGCAAGGCGCTTCGGGAAGCGCTGCCGGGTCTCCTGCCCCGGCCGTGACGGCGGTCGTCCTCGCCGCCACGTTCAACCCCGGCAAGGCCCGCGAGATCGGGCGCTTTCTCGGCGCCGCCGGCCTCGACACGCTCACCCTCGCGGCCTGCGGCATCCGCCGTCCGTACGAAGAGCGCGGCTCCACCTACGAGGAGAACGCCCGCGGGAAAGCGGCGCGCTACGCCGCCCTGGCGGGCATCGTCGCCGTCGGCGACGATTCCGGGATCGAGGTCGAGGCGCTCGGCGGGGCGCCCGGGCCGCTGTCGGCGCGCTATGGAGGGTCGGATCTCGACGACGCCGCCAGGTGCCTGCACCTGCTGCGGCAACTGGAGGGGGTACCGGACGAGCGCCGGGGCGCCCGCTACGTGGCGGTGGTGGCGATCGCCCGGCCGGACGGGGAGTCGCGTCTCTTCCGAGGCGTGTGCGAGGGACGCGTCGCCCGGGCGCCGTGCGGCGCCGCAGGGTTCGGCTACGACCCCCTGTTCTTTTACCCTCCCTACGGGGCGACCTTCGGCGAGCTGACGGAGGCGCGCAAGGACCGCGTGTCCCACCGCGGCCTCGCCTTCGGAAAGCTGGCGTCGTTCCTCGGCACCGAGGAAGGGAGGCGGTTCCTTACGGGCGGATGACGAAGGAGGCTTCGGAGGAGGCCGTTGTTGCCGAGATCGTGTCGCGCACCGTCACGGCGACCTGGTACTCACCCGGCGGCCAGCTCTGCAGCGGCACGGAGTACCCTTGCACCTGGGCGCCGCTCTCCTTCACCTGGTAGGCCCCGAGCTCCTTCTGGGCCCCGTCGGAGGTCCGCGCGCGGAAGGCGTACACGACGTCGAGACGCGGCTTTCCGGTCGTCTGGTCGATGGCCGGGTTGTACACCTGGAAATAAATGTTCAGCTCGTCCGCTTTCCTGAAGACCGCGTCGGGGCGCGGCACCAGGCGGAACTTGCCGATGAAGAACGGCTTGCCGGAGGACGCCCGGTATTCGGTCGGCTCCATGATCCCGGCCAGGGTGATCGACGACAGCGCCAGAGTCTTCACCGTCAGGCTGGGGATCTCCACGTCCTTGCGGTAGGCCGCAACCTTTTTGGTGACCCGGTCCTGCACCCCCAGCACGAGCTGGTAGCGGCCAGGCTTGAAGGCCCCCGCGGCCTGGAACACCAGCAGATCGTCGGGCCCCGCGCTGCCGTTCTCCAGGCTGTCGGCGAATGCGCTGTCGCTCGCCAGAGGATAGACCTCCTCGGGATTGTCCTTGTTGATCAGCTTGCCGAACACCGCCACGTCCGGCGCTTCCCGGTCGCCCTTGGTGCGGTACTGCACCGAGCTGCTCTTGATGCCGACCGTGAGCGTGGTGTAGGTCATGCCGTCGCCCGCCTGATAGAAGTCGATCCGGGTATCCAGGGGAATGGTCCCGAAGAACTCGCGGCTGACGGCGAAGGACCGGAACATCTCCTCCTCCTGCGGCGGGAGCTGCTGCAGCCGGCCGGCGATCATCATCGTCTCGAGCTCGCCCTGGCTCACCGGGACCCCCTGGTCGAGGAGGATCGGGTCGCGACCGTCGACGAGATACCGGTCGTCGACGGTCCGCTTCGCGCGCGCGAAGCGCAGCCCGCGCGCCACGTCGGAGTCGAGCGTCGGGCTGGTGCTGA
>JBIOWS010000309.1:0-6820 GCA_044868745.1 Candidatus Polarisedimenticolia bacterium | reverse complement strand
GAGGAGCGCTGGAACAAGGGACAATTCGGCAAGGAGTACGACGACTGTCAGGACCTGTCGGAGCGCGCCGCCTGGGACCGCAGGGTGGGATTGGGGCGAGACAAGATCTTTGAGGTTCGCAGGCATTGTACCGACGTGACCTTCATCGACAATTACCTGACCGAGGAGTTCTGCAGGGAACAGAAGCTGTTTACCTACGACTTCAACCCGAAGACCGGTCTGTATCAGATCGGCGACAGGGACTTCAAGAAAGTGAAGCAGCGCCTGCTCTTTCAGCTCACCAATTTCGGGGAGCCGTTCATCTACGTCGTGGACGGCAACTTCCGCAACAAGGGGGAGCTGCTCCTGAAGCACAAGTTCGAGGGGATCGAACTGAAGCACGACTACGCCCGCGAGACCCTGCGCAACATCCAGCGCGTCTGGGGGCGTCCGGTGAACCTGGAGACCGTGGTGGACGAAAAGGTGCGGCGAATTTCCTACAACGGTGAAGAGTTCGAGGAGAAAGAGATCTCCGACAAGGTAGCCTGATGCAAACCACCGGACAATCCGGGCCCTCCCCCGGCGCGACCCCTTCCCCGAGTCAGGAACGCGAGGCGCGCCCGTCGATCTGGGCTCTGGCGGGCGGCAAGGGCGGCGTCGGAAGGACTCTGCTCGCCGCCAACCTCGGGATCCAGATCGCCCGCGCGGGGCGGCGGGTCGTGCTCGTCGATCTCGATCTGCAAGGCAGCAACCTTCAGCTGTACCTGGGCTACCAGCGCCTGCCGCGCTCCCTGAGCGACCTCGCCTCGGGGAAGGTGGCGCTGCTCTCCGAGTTGGCGTGCGAGACGCCGATCACCCACTTGCGGGTCGTCGGCGGCCTCCAGCGCGGGGAGTTGCGCGACGACCCTGTCGCCTTCGTGCGGCTCGTAGCCGACCAGTTCGTCACCCTCTCCGCGGACCACATCATCGTCGACTGCGGCTCCGGCCGGCTCCCGCCGACCATCGCGGCCTTTTCCGAGTCCACACTCGGGATCCTCGTTACCACCCCGGAGCCGGCGGCGATCGAGGCGGCCTACCTCTTCACCGAGGCACACCTGCGCTGGTGCATGGTGCGCGCCCTCACGGGCGAGGCCATGGGGGTGATCGAGGCGCGCTTCCGGGAGGCCGGCCTCGATCCCGCGCGCACGAGCTTCCGTAACTTCATGACCCGCCTGGCAACCATCGATCCGGCCGCCAGGGACGCAATCGCTGCGCTCGTGAGGCGCACGCAGCTTCAACTGCTCCTCAACCAGGTCCGCGGCGAAGCCGATGAGGAGGCCTCGGCCAGCCTCGCCAGCGGATTCCGTAAATGCTTCGGCCTCAACCTGCGCCTCGCCGGGGCGGTCGAACACGACCTGTCGGTTTTGATGGCGGTCCAGAAGCGGCGGTCACTCTCGCAGCAGTACCCGAACGCCGCTTCGACCAAGGGGATGGCGCGGGCGGCGACGCGCCTCCTCTCCGTCGCCGTCGGCCCACTGCGGCCCGCCGACGAGGAGTGGGAGGATCTCGAGGCGATCGACCATTACCGGGTCCTCGAAGTTGTGCCCAAGGCCTCCCCGAAGGAGGTCCAGTCGGCCTACCAGCTCCTGAAGAAGACCTACGACCCGGAGACGACCTACCTGTCCTCTCTCATGGAGGCTCCAGGACTGCGCGACCTGCAGGCGCGCATCGAGGGCGCTTACCGCACCCTCATCTTCCTGGAGAGTCGATCGGATTATGACCGGCAGATGCGGGAGAAAGGGTCGGCTCGGAGCACTGCTGCGCCGGCCGGACCCCCGCTGCCCTCGCTCGAGCTGGCTGGTGGGGCGGCCGTTCCCGGCGCCGCCGGCGAGCCCCGTTCGCCGATTGAGACCGAGCCGGCTCCACGGCCACACGACTTCCCTGCGTCGGAAGCGACCCCGTCGGTCTCCCCGGCTGCAGCTGCCGCGGTCCCTCCTCCCCCCGCCCCGGACGAGCCGGCCGAGCCGCCCCCCGGCGCTTCTGCGTTTCCCGCTCCGACCAGCGGCGCTGAGCTGCGCGATGCGAGGCAGAAGCTCCGTCTTGGCCTGGAATCGATCGCCGAGAGGACGAAGATCCGGCGGGCCTACCTGCAGGCGATCGAGGAGGAGCGCTTCGGTGACCTGCCGGCGGCGGTGTTCCTGCGCGGCTTCCTCAAGGAGTATGCCCGCTGCCTCGGTCTCCCGCCGGAGGAGGTCGCTCGGCTGTACATGAAGCGCTACCAGGACTGGCACGAGTCGCGCGGTCCCTCCGGGCGGCCGCCCGTTCCCTTCTCGAACAACTGAGTGCTCTCGGACCATCCCGGCGCGCGACCGCGCGCTCTTCGATGATAGAATTTCGCTTTCCCCGAGGGCTGCATGGACCAGTCGTCCCCGATCACGCGGGAAGAGGATCTGCAGGGATATTTCGATCTCGGGGCCAAACCTCGAGAGCGCTGGGGCATCGGTCTCGAGTACGAGAGGATCGGCCTGTTTCGCGACAGTGGGCGCGCCGTGCCCTACGAAGGCTCGGCCTCCGTCGAGACACTCCTTCAGGGCCTGGTCCGGGACAAGGGTTGGACGCCCCATGCGGAGGCGGGGAGGATTCTGGCCCTGTCAAAGGGGAGCACGCGGATTACCCTCGAGCCGGGAGCGCAGCTCGAGCTCAGTTCCGCGGTTCATCGTTCCCTCACCTCCCTGCGGGGCGAACTGGACGCCTTCCTCGTGGAAGTCGAAGAGCAGTCCAGAGCGCTGGGGATCGTCTGGATCGGCCTCGGCCTGCAGCCCTTCTCCACCCTGGACGAGATTGGCTGGATCCCCAAGAAGCGTTACGCCATCATGCGCGACTACCTGCCTCGCCGCGGCGCGCGCGCGCCCATCATGATGAAGCAGACCGCCAGCATCCAGGTCAACCTGGACTACTCGAGCGAGGCCGACGCCGCCGACAAGCTGCGCACCGCCATGGCGCTCTCCCCGCTCCTCACTGCCCTCTACGCCAATTCCCCCCTGTCGGAGGGAAAGCTCAACGGTTTTCTGAGCTTCAGGGCCTGGGCCTGGCGCGAGACCGATCCTGACCGCTGCGGTCTCCTGCCGTTTGTCTTCCGCGACGGATCGGGCTTCGCGGACTACCTGAACTACGCCCTCGACGTGCCGATGTTCTTCGTGGTGCGCGGTGAGGAGTGGAAGCCCGCGAACGGAATGACGTTTCGAAGGTTCATGAAGAAAGGGTTCGAGGGGCAGGGCCCGACGCTGGCCGATTTCGAGCTTCACCTCTCGACCCTGTTTCCGGAGGTGCGGCTGAAGACCTACATCGAGGTGCGCGGTGCCGACTCCGGCGAGCCCGCTTCCTGCCTGTCGCTGGTCGCCTTCTGGAAGGGCATCCTGTACGACGGTGCGTCACGGCGGGCCGCCTGGGAGCTGGTGCGGGACATGACTTTCCGCGAGCGCGAGCGCCTGCTCGACGGGGTCTGCCGGTTGGGTCCCGCTGCCCGCATTCCGGGCGCGGCCGCACAGGGGCTCGAAGGGTCCGGCGGCGGCCCGGTCCTGGTGCGCGACGTCCTCATCGAGCTGGTGCGGCTGGCGCGCCAGGGGCTGAATAACCAGGGAGCTCCGGCGGAGGAAGCCGAGAGCCTCGATCTCCTGGACCGGCGCCTGGGCGGCGAGGGGGGCTGCCCCGCGTACCGCCTGGCGGCCGACTGGGAAGGATCGTTCGTACGGGACCCCCGCAGGTTGGTCGAGGCGCTTGCGCAGGCCTCTCTCGAGGTCGCGTGACCGCGCGCGGCGATGCCGCCCGCAAATCGGCGTCGGCGCTCATCGAGAGCGTTCCCAACTTCAGCGACGGACGACGGACGGAGGTGATCTCCGCTGTCGTCGAGGCGGTCCGCACGAGCGGGCCGGTGTCGATCGTCGACCTGTCCTCGGACCCGGACCACAACCGCTCCGTGCTGACCCTGGCCGGACCTCCGACGGCCGTGCGTGCCGGTCTCGAGGCTCTGGTCACCGCCTGCGTGGAGCGCATCGATCTCAGGATCCACAGCGGCGGGCACCCGAGGATGGGGGCGGTGGACGTCATCCCCCTGGTGCCGATCCGAGGCGCGACGATGCAGGAATGCGTCGGCCTGGCGCGTCAGCTGGGCGAGACGATCGCCCGACGGCACGATCTTCCCGTGTACCTCTACGAGGAGGCGGCGAGCGCCGAGCACCGCCGCGATCTCGCGGCGATCCGCCGCGGCGAGTTCGAGGGGTTTCCGGAAAAGATCAAGGACCCCCTCTGGAAACCCGATTTCGGCCCCGATCGGGTCCACCCTTCGGCCGGATGCGTCGCCGTCGGGGCGCGCGAGTTTCTGATCGCCTACAACATCAACCTGGCGAGTCGGGATCTTGATCTGGCGCGCCGCGTTGCGCGGGCGATCCGGCACAAGGACGGCGGCCTGCGGTACGTGAAGGCGATGGGAGTCCTCCTCGAAGATCGAGACATGGTCCAGGTCTCGATCAACATGACCGACTTTCGTAAGACCCCACTGCACCGCGTCTTCGAGATGGTCAAAAGCGAGGCGGCCCGGCACGGGGTCGACGTCGCGGGCAGCGAGATCGTCGGACTGGTGCCCGAGGAGGCCTTGCTCCAGGCCGCGGAGTTCTACCTCCGCCTCGACGACCTCGAGTCCTCCAAGGTGCTCGAGCGCCGTCTGGAGGAGGTCCTGGGCGGCGCACCCGCCTTGACGGAGGGGCCGGCTGCCGGCGACAGGTGGGGATGAGCCGCGCCGTCGTCGCGATCCAAGGGGAACGCGGTGCCTTCTCCGAACTGGCCGCGAGGAGGATGCTCGGCCCTCGAGTCAGCATCCTCCCCTGCCGGAGTTTCGATGCCCTATTCAGGGCCGTCGAACGGGGCCGATGCCGTTATGCCCTCGCTCCCGTCGAGAACACCATCGCCGGTTCGGTGCTCAGGGTGCATGACCTCCTCCTGGATTCAACCCTCAAGGTCTCGGGGGAGGCGATCCTGCGGGTTGCCCACCACCTAATCGCCCTGCCGGGCGTGCGCGTGCGTGACCTGAGGCGCGTTCTGTCCCATCCGGTCGCGCTGGCGCAATGCGAACGGTTCTTCCGGAGGCACCCGCGGCTGATCCCCGTGGCCACGCACGACACCGCGGGCAGCGTGCGCCTTCTGAGGGAGCAGAACTCGCGCGACTCGGCCGCCATCGGCTCGGAACTGGCGGCCCGCCTCAACGGCGCCCGAGTTCTGATGACGGGGCTGGAGGATCAGCGCGCCAACTTCACGCGCTTTTTCCTGCTGACGCGCAACGGTAGGCCCATCGGCCGCCCCGACAAGACATCCGTCCTGTTCACCGCGCCGCACGTCCCGGGAGCCCTGTTCCGGTGCATGGCGGTGTTCGCCCTGCGCGGCATCAACCTCCTGAAGATCGAGAGCCGTCCGCTGGCGGGCAGGCCGTGGGAATACGTCTTCCACGTCGATTTCGAGGGCTCCGCCGACGAGGAGAAGTGCAAGAACGCATTGCGCAACCTGCAAGAGGTGTGCGATTTCGTGCGGGTCCTGGGATCGTATCCGAGGGCCCGGATCCCCCGCCTCCGTGCCGCCCCCTTGCCGGGTTGAGGCGGGCGCTCTCCTGTCAGTGGCAGGTGCCCCCGTCGCCGCAGCCCGAGGTGAAGGTGGGCTCGATCACCGCGGGCGTCGCCGCCTCAGGGGGCCCCAGGGGCACGTGCTTCCCGGCTGCGAAAATGGGATGACGACCCTTCTCCTTGAACCACTGCGCCGTGCTGTGGGTGGAGAACATCTTCTCCACGACCTGCCTCCAGCCGACACCGGTGTTGTAGGCGCAGAAGGAGACCTCCCCCACCTGGGTGGCATACGGGATGATGCACATCTCGGTGCGCCGGAAATCGTAGTTGAATAGGTCCTGGAACCACATCCCGGCCACCATCATCACGCGCCAGTTGTAGCGCGCCTTGTTCGCAAGCCCCAGCTTGGCGCCGTTGTGGCCATCGATGATCTTCAGCATCTCCCACAGGTTCAGGCCCTCCGGCAGCTCGGCGAACCGGACGTTGCGCAGCACGGCCAGCATGAACTGGAAGACGGTCAGGGGCTTCGGACGGCAGGCGTCGTTGATCAGCGTGATGTCCCGAAGCAGCCGGTCCGTATCGAGGACCTGAGGAAACGGCACGGCCTTGCGGGTGGACTCGTTGACCAGGAGCATGGTTCCAATACCGCAGTTGGGATGGCAGCCGCATTTCATGGCACCCCACTCGGTCTCCATCCCCTCGAGCTGATCGCGCAGGTCGGAGAACGGCCCCGACGCCGAGAGGGGGTACCAGTCACGCAGAGGCTCGGTGATGCCGAGCTGCCGCTTCACGTCGTACGCGAGGTGCGACAGGGTGTAGCGCTGCCTACCTCGAGTCTCATCGTCGATCTCCTCGTCCCGTCCCGTGAAGGAGACCGGCTGGAATGACACGGCGTTAATCTTGTCGATATTGTCGATGGCGAACTTGATGATCGGCCCGACTTGATCGTTGTTGATCGTGTTGACGATGGTGGTCACCAGCGTGACGTCGATCCCGGCCGCTTTCAGGTTCTGCAACGCCCGCTTCTTGACATCGAACAGGTTGCCCACGCCGCGATGGTTGTTCGCCTCGTTCGTGACACCGTCGAACTGGAGGTAGGCCAGGCGCAGGCCCGCGGCCTTGGCGCGCCGCGTGAAATCGAGGTCCTGCGCGAAGCGGATGCCGTTGGTGGCCGACTGCACGGAATCGTAGCCGACCTCGCGCGCGTAGGCGACGGCGCGCAGGAAGTGGGGCGAGATCGTCGGCTCCCCCCC
>JBIOWS010000308.1:0-6167 GCA_044868745.1 Candidatus Polarisedimenticolia bacterium | reverse complement strand
ACGTCCGACAGGTCGAAGGTCTGGAAGCGCACCGCGTCCACGTTGAGCGTCCCGCGAGCCTCGACCCGCCCCAGCAAGCCGGCCGCCGCCGCGGAATGCGGAACCGGAGAAGCGCCAGCCGCGCCGTCCCCGTGTGCCTTGAACATCGAGAGGATCTCGTTGAAATCGAGTCGCGGGGAGACGAGGCTGAAAGTGATCCGCGGCTCCTGTAGGCCTTCCACGCGGAGCCTCCCGCCGAAGGACGACGCGCCTGCGCGACAGTGGAACTCCTCCCAGCTCGCCCGGTCGCCGTCAATCGTCAGTCTGCCGGAAAGGTCTTGGACAGACCGCGTCATGTCGGCGTCCAGGTAACTGAGGTTTTTCAGTCGCAGGGAGCCCTTGAAGTGGACCGTCTCCGGCCGATCCAGGGGGAGCTCAGCCGAGCCCTCCATGTCGATCGCCCCTCCCACTTCGAGGTCCTTCGGGCGGGCCACTCCGATCCACGGGAGGATTGTGATCAGGTCCTCCGCGCGCAGCGAACGAGCTTCGGTCTGCACCAGCAGGCGGTCGCCGGATACGGCGAGGAGGCGGGCGCGTGCCTTCAGCACGCTCTTGCCAAGCCCGGCGGAAAGATCCATTGCACTGCCATCCCCGGTCCCCCACCCCTCGATCGTGGCATCGATTGGCCCGATGGTGGCCTCCGAGCGCGATCCGGGGACGATCGCATCGTCATAGATCCGGATCCTCCCGGTGATGACACGCGCTCTTCGGACGGCCACGACCTGCCGGCCATCTTCAGGAGGTGAGGACCCCGTTGTGGGCGCCGCCGATGCGCGTGCGAGCAGGTCGTCGAAATTCCACCGTCCCCGGACGTCGCGGATCAACGTCAGCGTCGGCGTCCTGAGCACGATCGATCGGAGGGCGACACGACCACGTAGGAGGCTCGTCAAGCTGAACCGGATTGATAGTGACTCCGCCGTGAGCGCTTCTCGGCCCTGATATCGCTTCGAGTCGGAGACCTTGAGGGGGGTCACCGACAGACCCGGGGAGGGCAGGAGAACCAGGCGGATGGTTCCCAGGGTCACGTTGCGCCCCGTGGCCTCCTGGATCTTCGCCGCGATGAATGGCCGATAGCGATTGACGTCCACCATCCCCGGCAGGGCGAGCGCCGCTCCAAACAGAACACCGAGCACGATGAGAACCGTGAGGAGCGTCCACCTCCAGCGACGACCAATCATCAAGACCTCAGGTCAGGAGATCTTTTTCTCATCGCCCTGGTCCAGGTAGGCCCGGGCCAGCCGGCGCGAGCGCGAGTAGCCCAGGAGGGACGACCAGCGCGCCGTCTTCATCAAGCGACCGATCTCGCCTATCTGCAAGCGGGCCGCCTCTTCCCCTCGTGCCACGCACTCGACGATCGCCGAGAAATCGGCCCAGTGGATATGGTCCACGTCGGGCTCGACCACGACATCCGCAAAGCGGCACTGCATCGCCTTCAGCGCTTCGGATTTGATCGCGTTGGCGCGAATCATGATGTTGAGTCCGCTCCGGAAGTCGAATGTGTCCTCGATCTCCTTCGACACGTCCACGCCGATCACCAGATCCGCCCCCAGGCGGAGCGCAGGGAGCACCGGAACCTTGCAGGTCCACCCCCCGTCGATCAGCAGACGCCCATTCCAAGGCACCGGGGGCAGGAGACCGGGAACGGCACTGCTGGCGCTGACCGCCCTGCGGAGCGAACCGCTCTGCAGCACCACCTCCTCCCCCCGGTTGATGTCGGTCGCCACCGCTGCGAACGGGATTCCCGTTTTGTCGACGGTCACGTCGTCGAGGATAGCGTTGATGTTGTGCTCGAAATGCTCCGCGGAGAACCAGGACGTCTTGGCCATCGAAAAGGAGTAGAAGATCCCCCTCTTGATGAGAGTGATGAAGTTGTAGAACGACCCCGGGCGGGCCTCCCGGCTTTCCCGCAGGAAATCGAACTTGGAACGCTTGAACTCTTTGCTGAAGATGAAATCGAGGAAACGTTTCTCGGTTGAGGAAGCGCTCCGGGTCGTGGCATACACTCCGCCGATCAGCGCGCCGATGCTGGTGCCCACGATCAGGTCGATTGGTATCTCATTCTGCTCCAGGACCTTGAGGACGCCGATGTGCGCCAGACCGCGCGCCGCCCCGCCCCCGAGTGCCAGCCCCACCCTGCACCCCTCGAACATCCACCTGTCCCCGCGTCGACCGACGATCCTCGATGGGAGGAATATAGGCTTGAGCCGGCGCGATGGCCATCGACCGGGCCTCGGCGCCACGTGCCGTCCGCCTCCTCGCGGGCCGACGCGGCGAGCGGGTCCGTCCCGAGCTCCCTGCGTACCGGCAGTCGCGCCGGAGGGGGCAGAGCGGGCACGCGGGGGCACGAGGCCGGCACAGGCGTCGACCCAGCGTTATCAAATTGACATGGGCCGGGAGGTATCTCTCCTGCGGGATCAGGTCTCCAAGGATGGCGTGGCTGTCAGCCGGCGTGGCAACCGGCGGGACCCATCCGAGACGCCGGGCGACTCTGTGGATGTGGGTGTCGACCGGAAAGGCGGGATGCCCGCAGGAGAAAAGAAGAACGCAGCAGGCGGTTTTCTCCCCCACCCCCCTGAAGCTTGCCAGGTAATCGTGCGCCTGGCGCGCGGTCATCGTCATGAGAGAATCGAGGCTGAGCGTCCCATGATCGTGCTTGATCCGCCGCAAAGCCTCCTGAATCACCCGGCTCTTCGTGTGCGCCAGACCGCCAGCGCGAATCGTCTGCTCCAGCTGGCTCCGCTCGACTTGGAGCACGCTCTCCCACGTCGGGTATCGTCGACGCAAGTCCTGATAGGCTCGGTCGCGGTTCCGGTCGCTGGTGTTCTGGGAGAGAATCGTCAGTACGAGCTCGTCGAGTGGAGGGAACCGTCGACCCGCCTCCGGCCTACCGAACGCACCTTCCAGTCGATCGAGGCTTTTACGGATCCTGCGTCGAAGGTCGCTTCGCCTCATGGCGCCACCGGCGCCGGCAGGTGCGTGAAGGTGCCATCAACCAGAACGATGTCGTCGGCCGTCGCTGCCCGGCCGTCGGCACCAGCACTTGTGAGCGTGAACGACCTGGTGTCGGATTGATATCCGAACGGGTTCCCCCACTCATCCGTGCCGACCGGAGAAGGGAGAAAAGCCGGGGTCAGCGCGGCGACCGCGTCGCGTATCGAGCTGCCCCGCGGATACCCTCCCTGGTCTATGGCATAGGCGGAAAGGGCCCGAGCGAGCGTCTCCATCGTTCCTTTGGTCCCCGTGATCCTCCCCTGATCGAGGGCGCGCAGCTCCGCGCGCGCGGCGTTTTCTCCCGTGCGGCCGCAACCCGCCAGGAGCACGCACATGGCGACGAGCACCGCCCGCGTTGCTCCGATCTCCTGATCTCTCACGAGCGGAGGCGCGCACTCGCGGGTCATCCTCCTCCTCCCGGTCCGTGGAAACGGTCGGACCCAGCACGGCGCGATTGTAGCGGATCGCGCCGCTCGGAGTCAGAATCGGACCGATGAAACACCGCTGGCCCCGGAACGCACGTCAGGCGATCGCCTTGCAGGAACGCCTACGCGGCAGGCTGCGTCTCGGAGGTCGATTGCCCCGCCCGCGCCACGTGGCGGGCGCCGACCTCGCTTTCGACGCTCCGGGTGGGCTCCTGTACGCCGCGGTCCTCGTCTTTTCGTTCCCCGATCTCGAACCAATCGAGTCGAGGATTGTCCGGGCCCGCATCCCTTTCCCGTACATTCCCGGCCTCCTGTCCTTCCGCGAGGCCCCCTCGATCGTTCGGGCGTTTGGGCGTGTGCAGATCCGTCCCGATCTGTTGATATGCGACGGCCAGGGCATCGCCCATCCGCGGGGAATCGGCCTCGCCTCCCACCTTGGCCTGCTGCTCGACCTGCCGACCATTGGCTGCGCCAAGAGTCTGCTCGTCGGGGACCACGATCCGGTCGGAGCGCGCTTCGGGGATCGCGCGACTCTACGCGTCGCGGGCCGGACGGTCGGTGCTGTGGTGCGAACCCGCGCCGGAGTACGCCCGATGTACATCTCACCGGGCCATCGGATCGGGGTCGAGGACGCGGTGCGGTACGTCCTGGCCTGCTGCCGCGGCTTCCGCCTCCCCGAGCCGGTGCGACAGGCAGACATCCTGGTGGGGGCGCTCAAACGACGGCTGCGCCCCGGCCGGGCCGCTCGCGGGGAACCTCGAACGCTGTGGTAGAATCGGCCAAGGACGCCGGTCATGAACAGATCTCGGGGGACGCGGCGCGGCGCGGCATGGCTCCTCGCCGCAGGCACCCTGATCGGCTCAACGGTCCTTGCCCCCGAGGCCCGGGCGGGCAGTCCCGAAATGCCCGAAACACCCAGCAGCGCAGAGGATCCTACTGGCGATGATGACCGTGCCGCGACACCTGTTCGTGCCCGAGGCCCTGCGCGATCGGGCGTACGAAGACGGTCCTCTGCCGATCGGCGAAGGACAGACCATCTCCCAGCCTTACATCGTCGCCTTCATGAGCGAGGCGATCCGGCCCGGGCCGAAAGACCGGGTCCTGGAGGTGGGCACCGGATCGGCCTACCAGGCGGCGGTCCTCGCCACCCTCGTGTCGGAGGTTTACACGATCGAGATCCGGGCGGTCCTCGCCGAGTCGGCGCGCACGCGTCTTGCGGGCCTGGGTTATTGCAATGTGAGCGTTCGGGTCGGGGACGGCTACAGGGGCTGGCCCGAGCAGGGACCGTTCGACGCAATCATCGTCACGGCGGCGACCGAGTCGGTCCCGGCCCCGCTGCTCGAGCAGCTGAAGCCCGGCGGCCGGCTGGTCATCCCGCTCGGACCCCAGGGGTCCGACGCCCAGCAGCTCGTGCGCTTGACCCGCACCCCGGAAAAGATCCAGCGAGAGACGCTCTTGCCGGTCCGCTTCGTCCCGATGACCGGGGAGGCGCGGCGCGCGGATTGAACCAGCCTCTGATATCCCCTCTCAGGAGACTGCATGGCCAAGGTCATCACGCCGAGGAGTGAGGACTACTCCCGCTGGTACACGGACGTCGTCACGCAATCCCAGATGGCGGACTACTCTCCCGTCAAAGGGTGCATGGTGATCCGTCCGCTCGGGTACGCCCTTTGGGAAGCATTCCAGAGAGAGCTGGACGCGCGCTTCAAGGAGACCGGGCACGAGAACGCCTACTTCCCGCTGTTCATCCCAGAATCGTTCCTGCACCGCGAGGCAGAGCACGTCAAAGGGTTCGCGCCCGAGTGCGCCGTGGTGACCCACGGCGGGGGGAAGGAGCTGGAGGAACGGCTCGTAGTACGGCCGACGTCGGAGACGATCATCTACGCAATGTATTCGAAGTGGATCCGCTCCTACCGCGACCTGCCGGTTTTGATCAACCAGTGGGCCAACGTCGTGCGCTGGGAGATGCGAACCCGCCTGTTCCTGCGCACCACGGAGTTCCTCTGGCAGGAAGGGCACACCGCCCACGCGACCGAAACGGATGCGGAGGAGGAGGTCCTCCGCATCCTCGAGATCTACCGCCGTTTCGCCGAGCACGAGATGGCGATTCCCGTCTACAGCGGGCTTAAGACCGACAGCGAGAAGTTCGCCGGGGCGCTGCGCACCTACTGCATCGAGGCGTTGATGCAGGACGGCAAGTCGCTGCAGGCGGGGACCTCCCACAACCTCGGCCAGAATTTCTCGAAGGCATTCGAGGTGAAGTTCCAGACCAAGGAGGGGGACTGGGCTTACGTCTGGCAGACCTCCTGGGGGGTATCGACGCGGCTCATCGGCGCGCTCGTCATGGCCCACGGCGACGACAACGGACTCTGTCTGCCGCCGCGCCTGGCGCCCGTGCAGGTTGTCGTGGTGCCGATCTGGAAGAGCGACGAGGAGAAGGCCCGCGTCAGCCAGGCGGCGCGCCTGGCGGTCGAGGAGCTCAGGGGGGCTTTCCGCGTCACGGCCGACCTTCGCGACGAGGTCTCCCCGGGCTGGAAGTTCAATGAGTGGGAGCTGAAAGGGGTACCGCTGCGCCTTGAGATCGGGCCCAGGGATCTCGAGAAGGACCAGTTGATGGCGGTCCGGAGGCTCGATCGGCGCAAATCGACCGTGCCACGCAGCGCCCTGCGGGCGCCCGTGAGTGATCTCCTCGAGGAGATCCAGAAAGACATG
>JBIOWS010000307.1:0-7311 GCA_044868745.1 Candidatus Polarisedimenticolia bacterium | reverse complement strand
CCGCGCCCCGGCGTACAGGAGCGCCAGTAGGATCGTTCCGGGGAGAGCGAGAGCCGCAACGCCGATCACAAGGCCGGCCAGAAACCAGCGGCGCAGGAGGGATCGTCCGGCGACGGAGAAGGCCTGCTCGGCCTGCGCCAGAAGCAGCAGCGCTGCAAGGTTCAGCGACACTCCGAGCGTCGTTCCCATCAATTTCATCTCGAAGAAAGGAAAGGGGGCGTAAAGCGCCGCGCCGCAGGCGGCGATCAGGGCGACCCGTGCGTTCGAGACCATGAGTCCTATCCGATGGATCAGCGCGATATTCACCAGACCGAGGAGCGCCTGCAGCAAATAAACGAGGGCCAGGGAATGGCCGAGGAGCCGGAACAGGGCGCCCAGAAGGTACGGATACAGCGGGGGGAAGTAGAACGCTTCAGCCCCGATCCACTGCCCGGATGCGATGGTGCGACCCCAGGAGTCGTAGAGGGACGCATCGAGGATCAGCCCGTCGAAGAAGATGCTCCCCTTGGAGTAGAGCCCGAAATAGACCGCGCGAAAGATGGCGGCAGCGAATAAGATCAGCGCCAGCGGCAGCGAGACGGCCCAGGAAGGAGGGGGGGCCTCCGTGCCGGGCTCCCGGAGTGGCGCCCGCGACGGGCCCGCGGCGGCCTCCTTCGCCACGCTGGTCTTTCCTCCTCCCTTGCCTTCCGGGGTCGCGCGCTTTATTGTCTCGCTGTCGGGCTTGCGAGGAGGCGCGCGGCATTGCAGCGGATGAGGATACTGCAGTTCACGCGCCGGTTCGCGGCGACGGTGTCGGTCGCCGCGACGTCCGTAGCGTTCCTGCTCGGGCCGGGGTCGGTCGAAGCTCGCGTGGCCAGCATGGTCGTTCCCGTGCGCGGCATGACCTGCGTCCTTTGCATTCGGGGTGTTGAGGAGTCGCTCAAGAGTCTCGAGGGGGTGGCGAGCGCCGCCGCGCAGCTCTCTCCGGGTCTGGTGCGCGTCGAGGCGATGCAGCAGAAATCACTCAATATCCGCGACGTGAAGGACCGTGTCCTGCGGGCGGGCTTCGGCGTCGGCGGGGAGTGCACGATCTCAGCGGTCGGTCGGTTCTCCACCGGACCCGAGGGGCGCATCAGCTTCAGGATCACGGGGACCCCCTACGTCTATCAGGTCCTGGAAGGGGTCCAGCTCCGCCGTCTCTCCAGAAAGCGTCCGGGGCTCATGGGGGATGTCTCGATCACCTTCAGGCTGCACGAACACCCGCACTGGAAGCCGGCCGCGATCTCGATCATCAGCTTCGAGGAGCCCGGGATCGCGGCCTCCCCGGCCGGTCGATGAGGCGGGCTCCAGGCCGTTCCCGCAGCGTCGGCCTGGGCAGGTCCGCCGCCGCCCTCATCGGCTCTGTCCTTGCGTGCCTGATCGTCTCGTGTGGTCGTCGCTCCGCCGATCGGGCACCGGGCGGCGCTCTGGGTGCAGGAGCGGACGCCCGCTCAAGCGCGGCCGCAGGTCGATCCACACCCGCCGGGGCGGAGCGCGATCCGTACCTCGACCTCGTCGTACAGGATCCGCACGGACGGTCGATCCGGCTGGCCGATTTCGGCGGCAGGGTGCGGGTGTTCGACATCTGGGCCACGTGGTGCGCCCCGTGCCGCGTCGGCATCCCGCAGCTGAACAGGATCTACCAGCGCTACCGCGATCGCGGGCTGGTGGTGGTCGGCCTGTCGGTCGACCAGAGCCCCGCCGACGTTCTCGAGTTCACCCGCGAGATCCCGATCCGCTATCCCAGCGGGATGATGAACCCGCAGGTGGACGAGCTGCTCGGGTACACCCAGGCCCTGCCGACCACGCTCGTGGTCGACCGTGCCGGGCAGGTTCGCAAGAAATTCGTCGGCGCCGTGGATTCCGAGACTCTCGAAGAGGAGATCCAGAAGCTGCTCTGACCGCTCCGGGTCAGCTCTCGAGCCAGCGGCGCACCTCGGCCAGGAAGCGCGCGGCGAAGTAGAGAAAGGAAGCGATCGGAAGCGCCAGGGCGGCGATGACGCCGACGAACCCCCGCACCGGTCGCGCGGCGTGCACCTCGATGATCACCACGAACAGCGCGATGATGCCCGTGACGATGAGCACGAAGTGGAGCACGAAGAATACCCCGGTGAACAAAGCGTAGGGCACGCCGCTCCGTTCCGGGCGGAGCAGTCCGAGGGCGTCCGGTCCCGCCAGGTACAGCCCCCAGCAAGCCAGAAACATCCAATCAAGATGGAAGCAGGCCCGCACGACGGCCGGGTATCGGGCGAGGCGAGCGTGCCGAACCACAGCACCGGCGCCCGTGTCGTACATGCCGCCCCTTCGGACCCTGCCGCTCGCGAGGATGGCTCAGGCCGGAGAGTGGCCCGGCTGGTGAGGGTTGTCAGGCACCACGACGAGCGCGATGAGATAGAGAAGGATTCCCATCCCCAGAGAGAGGATCGTGAGGGCGACCCAGATGAGCCTCACGATCACCGGATCGACGTTGAAGTATTCGGCAAGCCCTCCGCACACGCCACCCAACTTGCGGTCCATCCGCGAACGGTACAGACGTCGGGGAACACCGCCTTGTGGCGCGCTCATCGGATCAGAGCCTCCTGCGTGCCGTGCGGTCTTTTCTGCCACAGTGTCCCACGAAAGTCAATCGCGCGCGCCGGCTGCGTGCGCGATCTCGCGTGGGACAGCCCCTTCCAATTTTCCCCTGGACAGGCTAGGATGAAAGCCACTTCCGAGCACCCAGGCCTCAGGGGGATCCGTCTCATGGAGCAGCGCCGCACCCGGCTGGGGGACGTCATCGATGACTACTGCCCCCGTTGCCGGCTCCTGATGAACCACGGCGTCGTCGGAATGATCGGCGACGAGGTGAAGAAGGTTCGCTGCAACACCTGCCTGTCCGAGCACCAGTTCCGCCACGGCAAGCTCCCGGCCAGCAGGAAGAAGGAAGGCAAGAGGCTATTCGAAGAGGTGCTGAAGGGCATCGCCAAGCCGGTGGATACGGCCCCGCCGCCGGCCCCGCCGCAGCACCCGCAGCGCAGGCTCTACACGATCCACCGCTCGATCGGCGGCAAGGCTCCCGGCCGAGGACCGAAGAGGCCCTGAGTCCCGTTCCGGCGTTCCGGGGCCACACCCGATGACCAGCGACGTTCCACCTCCGCCCGAATCGACCCTCGAGACGACGACTGCCGGCCGCGGAAAGGTCGGGATGGATGAACTCGTTTCCACGTATGGCCGCCTACTCTTCGAGCTGTCCTACCGCCTGACCGGCGATCTGCGGGAAGCCGGGGAGCTCTCCCAGGAGATCCTCGTCCGCTGCTGCCTGGAGGCGGATCGAATCGAGGATCGAACGGACGCCGTCACCTCTCTGTACGGGGATCTCCTTCTGCTCTGGAAAGGGCGCGCGCGCCGCCGCCGCTTTCGGGATCTGTTCTTTGGCGAGGCACGAGGATCCTCCGTGCAGGAGCGCGGGGGGGCCGGGCGACCGCATGTGGAACACCTCCAGCCCCGACTGATGCGGCTGGATCCGGACTCCCGGGTGGTACTGGTCTTGCGGGTCGGGGAGGGGCTGGACTACGAGGAGATCTCCTCCATCCTCGGCATCCCGCTCGACGCGGTGCGAGCGCAGCTGGCGCTGGGCCGTCGGCGCGTGCGCAGGAGGGAACGGTTGGAGGGCGGCCTGGATGAGATGATGAACCTCTACCTCGACGGGCGTCTCAAGCGCGCGGCGCGGGAGGAGTTTGAGCGTCGGGAGGAATCCGACGCGGCCCTGCGAGAGGCGATCGAATTCCATCGTGGACTGACGCTGGAGTTCAGGGAAGAGGCCCCGCCGTTCCCGCGGGATTTCCTCGACCGGGCCCGGGAGCGATTGGAGCGCCGACGTGTGGCCCGGCGCAGGGCGGGCAGCGCCTCGCCCCCGGCGCGAGCGGTGTCCGCTTCGCAGTCCGTGCTCCCATGGTGGCGTCGTGCCTTGATATTCGAGATCCTGGCCGGGGTCGCCGCGGGCCTCATCGTCGCCGCCGTCCTCTACCCTGGCCTCCTGCGCCCGCCGAAGACGCTGCCGGAGCCGCTCGACGGCAAGATGCCCGTGGGCGCGACGGACCGGGAGACGATCGAGAAACTCCGATCCCTCGGCTACCTTGCCCCTGGCGGAGCCACGACCGGAGAGCTTTCTCCGCCGGCACCGGGCGGCGCCTCTCCCCGAAGGTCTGCCGCGCGGCCGGGCGGCACGGGGAAGCCTCGGGAAACGAGGCGTCCCGCGTCCCTCGCCGCCACGCCGGAGGATTCGGCATCAACCCGCGCCACTCCGGCCACCCAGACTCCGGCGGCCGGAACCCCGGCGGAGGCAGCCGGGTCGACGCCGGCGCCCCCGACAGCGCCGTCACCATCGACGCCTCCGCCCCCGCCGCTCCGAACCGTGCGGTTCCCGAAAGGGCCCGACCCGGGGCGCGATCACCTGGTGATTCGAACCGCCGCCGAGTTGAGCGCCTTCTCGCAGGGCGTCGACCTCTCGGTGCCCGATATCGACTTCGAACGCGAGATGCTGGTAGTTCTGCGGGACGACCTTGGCGGCAATCCACCCCCGCGACTCGTGATCGTCTCGGTCACCCTTCTGGCCGAGGCGCTCGAGATCGGATGCCGGAGCGAGCCGACCGACGCCGCGTCGACAGCGGGTGGAGCCGGCGCGACCGGGATCGCCGTGATCGTGCCCGCGACGGATTTGCCGGTCCGCATTGTGATGAAGTAGAAAATGCCCGACGACCGTGCGGGTCGGTGTCCGCGGGAGGAGCGGGAACGTCCCATGCCCGTCCGCCTCCGACCGCATCCCCGGCCGCTCTTCCTCTCCGGGGGCCTCCTCGGCTCTGCTCTGCGCGTTTCCTCACCTCTTTCTCGTGGTCGGCACGTTTTTTTCTACTTCGAGCCTTGCCGCCCCCTGAGGAGGCTCAAATGTTTCAACCGTTTCGCTGTCCCAACCCCGACTGTCGCGCCCACCGGCATCCCACCGCTGGCGTCTTCCTGCGCGACGGCTTCTACCATCCGCACTGCCGTAGCCACCGCGTTCCGCGCTTCCGCTGCCGCCTCTGCGGCCGCTGTTTCTCCCGCCAGACCTTCCGCGCCGATTGCCGTCAGAAGAAGCCCTCCATCAACGCGGCCTGCCTCGACTTGATGGTGGCCTGCGTCGGTCTGCGCCAGGCAGCCCGGGTCCTCAAGGTCGCCCGACGCACCGTGGAACGCCGCTTCGCCTGGCTGGCCCGGCACGCCGCCACTTTCCAGACCAATCGGCTCGCCGCAGCCCGCCTCGACGGTCCCTTCCAGCTCGACGAGATGGAGTCGTTCGAGGGGAATCGCTATCAGCCGGTCACCGTGCCGGTGCTCATCGAGCGCCGATCCCTGTTCCTCGTCGCGACCGCCGTCGGGCCGTTGCGCCGCAAAGGACGGCTGACCCCTCAGCAGGCCCGCCGCAGGGCCGAGCACGAGGCGCGGCACGGGCGCCGCCCCTCCCACTCCCGGGCCGCGGTCCAGCAGGTGCTGGCCCGCCTGCGCCCCCTGCTGCCACCCCCCGCCCCCCTGGTTCTCGAATCGGACCACAAGCCGCTCTATGGCCGCCTGGGCCGCCAACTGTTCGGGGAACGCTTCGTGTGGCGGCCGTACTCGGCCTCGGCCCGGCGTGATCGCGCCAACCCGCTGTTCCCGATCAACCACACCAACGCCCGGCTGCGGCACTTCCTGGCCCGCCTCAGGCGCCGAACCTGGTGCGTGTCGAAACGAAGGGACAGACTGCAAGCCCACCTGTCGATGACCGCCCTGTGGTCGAACTTCTGTCGCGGGATCACGAACCGCACGCGCACCACACCCGCCCAGGCATTGGGGCTGACCGCGCGGAGGTTACGACTGGAGGAAGTGCTTGCCTGGAGGGAGGATTGGGGGGCTCTCAGCCCCGCACTCGCCCTCTGACCGCCAACGCACCACCCGCACGGTCGTCGGGCATTTTCTAACGCATCACCCCGGCCATGTGGTCAATCAAATCGATCTTCGTGACCACCGCGCACACCTGGCCGCTGTCCTCGACGAGCGCCACCTTTCCTTCGGTGAAGATCGACGTCAGACGGCTGATCGGGGCGTCAGGGGGCACCAGGACGTAGTTTTGATCGACGAGCTCGCCCACCGGTCGATCGACGCTGTCGGGGTCCTTGAGGAGGGCGTTCAGGAGGTCGACCTCGGAGATGATGCCCACGAGGCGGTCCCTGTCGAGGACGGGGAGCTGCGAGATGCCGTGCCTCTTCATCAGCTGGATGATCTTTTGGACGCCGTCCTCGGGCCTGGCTGCAATCAGCCGGCGCTTCTGGCGTTCGATGATGTCGCTCAGTCGTCCGTAGGTCTCCTCGCCGTCCAGGAAGGAGTTCTCCCGCAGCCAGTCGTCGTCGTAGACCTTGCTCAGGTAACGCGACCCGGAATCGGGCAGTATGACCACGATCATTCTGCACTCTGGGTGCTCCCGCGCGAATTTGATCGCCCCGCAGACGGCGCCGCCCGCGGACCCGCCCGAGAACAGCCCTTCCTTGCGGGTCAGCTCGCGGGCGGTCAGGAAACACTCCTTGTCGGTCACCTGGTAGCAATCGTCCACCACGCCGAAGTCCAGCGTCGTCGGCAGGAAGTCCTCCCCGAACCCCTCGACCTTGTACGTCTTGAACGTCTTGTTCACCTTCTTGGTCTTGAAGTAGTCGTAGAGAATCGATCCGACCGGATCGATCAGAACCATTCTGACCGACGGCCTGCGCGGCTTGATGTAGCGGGCGATCCCGGAGAGCGTCCCGCCCGTGCCTGTCGCCACCACGACGGCGTCCACCGCCCCGCCGGTCTGCTCCCAGATCTCGGGCCCGGTGGTCCGGAAGTGCGCCTCGGGGTTGCTGGGATTGTGGTACTGGTTGGCGAAGAAGCAGTTGGGAGTCTCCTGGGAGATCCGCTTGGCCACCGAGTAGTAGCTGCGCGGATCTTCCGGCATCACCGCGGTGGGCGTCGTGATCACCTTCGCGCCGAAGGCCCGCAGAGCTTTGATCTTTTCTTCACTGACCTTGTCCGGCATGACGAAGATCGTGCGGTAGCCCCGGGCGGCCCCCACGAGCGCCAGCCCCATGCCGGTGTTGCCACTGGTGCACTCCACGATCGTTCCGCCCGGCTTGAGGGTCCCGTTGCGCTCGGCGTCGTCGATCATCTGCACTGCTACGCGGTCCTTGACCGAGTTCCCCGGGTTCAGGTACTCGAGCTTGGCGTACAAGGCGGCGCCGGTCTCCTGGCCCATCCGGTTGAGGCGGACGA
>JBIOWS010000306.1:0-4161 GCA_044868745.1 Candidatus Polarisedimenticolia bacterium | reverse complement strand
GCCGTGCTGACGGCAGATTTCCTGGAGCCGCCGCAGGAAGTCCCGGTGGGGCGGGATGAATCCGCCCTCGCCCTGAACCGGCTCGACGATCACCGCGGCCACCTCCTGAGGATCGACCAGGTGATGGAAGTACGACTCGGTGAGCAGGTCGAGGCACTGCACGGAGCAGCTCTCGGGCTGCCGGTTTACGGGGCAGCGGTAGCAGTAGGCGTAGTGGGTGTGCAGCACCTCGGGCAGGAGCGGCGCGTAGCCCCGCCTCTGCACCGTCTTGCTGGCGGTGAGGGTCATCGCCCCGTAGGTCCGGCCGTGGAAGGCCCCGAAGAAACCGATGATCTTCTGCCGCCCGGTGCGCACCCGGGCCAGCTTGACCGCGGTCTCGACCGCCTCCGCGCCGGAGTTGGTGAGGAAAACCCTCTTGCTCCCTGACATCGGGGCGATCCGGGCCAGCGCCTCGCACAGCTCGACGTACACGGGATAATAGAAATCGGTATAGCAGATGTGGATCAGCTTCTCGGCCTGCTCCCGGATCGCGCGCACCACCTCGGGGTGACAGTGCCCCGTGGAGACGGTGGAGATACCCGCGGCGAAGTCCAGGAACCGGTTGCCGTCCACGTCCTCGACCACCATCCCCTGGGCGCGCGCCACCACCAGCGGCACGTCCTTGCTCAAGTTCTGGGAGACCCACCGGGCGTCGCGTGCCATCGTCTCCCTGGCCCTGGGTCCCGGAAGGGGCGTGGAGACGTGCGGGTACTCGCCGGGGAACTCCGGCGGGAAGGGGGAATGGGACACGAGGCTGCTTCTCCTGCTGCGATGATGGGGCGCTTCGCGACGCCGCATTCTGGAGGAGGCCACGGAGACTGTCAAGCTCGCGCCGCGGTTTGACGCCCGTTCCGGCGGGGTGCTAGGATGCGCGGCGCTTTGGCCAGAAGATCCCTGCCGCCCGCCCTGTGCGTCCTGCTGCTCGCCGCCTGCTCCCCGGGGGCGCATCCGAACATCGTCCTTTTGGTCATCGACACGGCGCGGGCGGACCGTTTCCCTTGGAGCGGATACGACCGGCCGACCGCGCCGATGCTTGCCGCCTTCGCGAGAGAAGGAACGGTCTACACGCAGGCCTTCTCGCCCGCTCCGTGGACCGTACCCGCGCACGCCAGCCTGTTCACCGGGCAGTACCCCTCCCTGCACCGGACCGATTGCGGCTCGCTGCGGCTGCCCGACGGCGCGGTGACCCTGGCCGAATCCCTGCGCGAGACCGGCTACCGAACGCTCGGCTACACGGCCAACCCCTGGATCGGCCGCACCTACAACTTCGACCAGGGGTTCGAGACCTACGTCGAGGTCTGGAGGGACGTGCCGAAGGAAGGCGAGGACGCGGGCGCCGCTCTGACGACCGAGAAGGCGATCCGCTTCCTGCGCTGGCGGGAGCAGAGCCCGGAAGGGCAGCGGCGGCCGTTCTTCCTGTTCGTGAACTACTTCGAGCCTCACCTCCCGTACCGCCCCCCCGATCCGGAACGGGCGCGCTTCCTCAGTCCGGGAGCGGATCCGGAGCGCGTGCGTCGGCTGAGCGGCCTCGGTCACCCGGAGGAGATGCGCTACATCCTGGGGATATCCGACCTAGGGGAGGAGGATCTGGCGATCCTCAACCAACTCTATGACGGCGAGATCGCCTATGTCGATCGCCGGCTGGGCGAGCTCCTGGCGGTCCTGAAGGACACCGGCGTCCTCGACGAGACGATCGTGGCCGTCACCGCCGACCATGGGGAGAACATCGGCGATCATCACCTCCTGGACCACAAGATGAGCGTCCACGACACTCTCCTGCGTGTACCGCTCGTTCTCCGCTACCCGAGGCGCGTCGCTGCGGGCCAGACGATCACAGCACCGGTGCAGATGCACGACCTGTATCCCACGCTGCTGGCGCTCGCGGGGGTTCCTGCACCGGCCGGGGTGACGGTCGAAGCGATGCCGCTTCCCGGGACGGGACTCGGGGGAGGTCGCCGGATAGACCAGGATCCGATCGTGGGAGAGTTCGTCGGCCCGCCGGTCGAGTTCCTCAAGGTCATGAAGGATCTCTTTCCCGGGAGCGACGCGTCGCGCTTCGATCGGACGCTGGTCGCTCTGCGCCGCGGTGGCTACAAGATACACTGGGGGTCCGACGGCCGCCACGCCCTGTACCATGTCGCGGAGGATCCAGGGGAGACGCGCGATCTCGCCGCTCAGGATCCCGGCCGCCTCCAGGAGATGGCCCGGGAGGTGGAGGATTGGCTGCACCGCCCGGCGCGCCGGCGCGAGGGCGAATCACCCGCGGGCTCCCGTCTCTGAACGCCGCGATCGTGGTACATTCGGTGCGGCAGAAAGGATCGCCTCCGGTGCAGGCGAGATTTTCTCTCGACCGATCTCTGGCCATTCTCCTCCTGGCGCTGTCTGTGACACCGGCCGGTGCCATCACGAACGGCGTGCCCGACGTGCTGAGTCCCCATGCTAGTGTCGGTTTCATCGCCATCAAGTTCCGGGGATCCGAGGAGCTCCTCCTCTGGTGCTCCGGAGCGCTCATCGCCCCCGAGCTATTCCTGACCGCGTCCCACTGCACCCTCGACCTGGACGCCTGGCTGGCGGCCGGATACATCGAGGCGATCTACGTCAGCTTCGATCCCGCCCACCGGCCGACCATTGACCAGCTCGACCTGGCGTTCCAGGTCGACCGGATCGTCACCAACCCTCGCTACACCCTCACGCACCGATCGGATGACGGCGACATCGCGCTGCTGATCCTGAAGCAGCGTGTCACGGACTCCGCCCCCTGGATCAGGCCTGCGCGGCTGCCGGCAGCCGGTCTGCTGGATGACCTGCAGACTCAGGGGGGTCTGCGCGACCAGAAGTTCACGGCGGTGGGGTATGGCGCGACGACCGTGGTCCCAGGCCGTGCATATTTCCTCGGGGCCGGCGTCAGGCAGGTCGCCTCCTCGGAGTACCGCGCCCTGGCTCCCGGGTACATCCACCTGTCGCAAAACCCTTCCGTGGGCGACGGTGGCACCTGCTACGGCGATTCGGGCGGCCCGAACTTCCTGGGGGACACCGACGTGATCGCCGCCGTGACGGTGACGGGAGACAGCGTCTGCCGGGCAACGAACGTCGACTATCGGCTGGACACCGACTCGGCACGGCAGTTCCTCGGGGACTACTTGGAGCTGCCCTGACCGCCATATAATCGCGCCATGTCTCCCAAGGACAGGGTTTCACTGATCAAAACCGCCCCTCCGGGACCCCGGAGCCGGCAGCTGATCCAGCGCGAGAGAGAGCTGTTCCCGCGCGGTGCGTACGGCGACGCGTCCGAGCGGTTCTTCATCGCCGCACGGGCGGAGGGATCCCTCATCGAGGACGTGGACGGCAACCGCTTCATCGACTTCGGCTCCGGATGGGGGACGAACAACGTCGGCAACTGCAACCCGGAGGTGGTCGAGGCGACAAACGCCATGATGCGACAGGCCGGCGTGACCTGCTGGACCAGCGCCGCCAACAGCGAGCAGCGCCTGCATCTGGCGGAAAAGCTCCTGGCGGTCTGCCCCGGGCGCACCGACAGGGTGGTCTTCCTGACGACCGGGACGGAGGCGGTCGAGGCCGCCCTGCGCATCATGCGGCGCGCCTCGGGCCGCCCGATCATCATTTCCTTCTACGGCCAGTACCACGGGCTCTCGTACGGGGCCCAGGCCGCCGGGCCGCTGCAGTCCGACATGAGAGAGGACGTGATGCCGCTCGTCAACGGCTACGTGTACGCTCCGTATCCCTACGCGTACCGCACGCCGCTGCGCTCGAGGTCGGGTGGGCCGGGACGGGCGACCCTGGAGTACATCGAGGAGATGATCCTGTTCTATGAAGTGCCACCGAAGCTCGTGGCGGGGGTGCTGGTGGAGCCGGTGGTCGGGGAGGCGGGAGTGTGGGTGCCTCCCGACGACTTCCTGCCGGGGCTGAGGGAAATGTGCGACCGGCACGGCTGGTCCCTGTGCATCGACGAGGTGCAGAGCGGCTTCGGGCGTTGCGGGAGAATGTGGGCTCTCGAGCACTGGAAGGTCGAGCCGGACTTGCTGGTCATCGGCAAGGGACTGTCCGGCGGATCGATGCCGATCGCCGCGGTGGCCGGACGGGCCGACGTCATGGACAAAGCCG